>JBJTHT010000181.1:0-2314 GCA_046094605.1 Actinomycetota bacterium
CATCCCGACATCCTGACGGCTCCCTGCTGCCACGGGGCGGGGGAACCGAGGGCCGCCGCCACCGCGAGCCCGCTCCGCAGCCCGTCCTCGGGAACCGTGGACCGCGTCCGGGCACCCTGCGTGGTCTGATCCTCATCCTAGACGACGCGTGCTCGGCGGCGGGGTGCTCCGGGTAGCGTTCCGGCCATGGCGCGTATCGCGGTGGTGGGCAGCGGCATCGCCGGCCTGGGGGCCGCGTGGGCGCTCGCGCGCAGGCACGAGGTCGTGGTCTTCGAGGCCGAGAGCCGCCCCGGCGGGCACGCGAGCACGGTCGAGGTCACCGACGGCGGCCGGTCGCTCGCCGTGGACACGGGCTTCATCGTCCACAACCGCCTGAACTACCCGAACCTCGTCGCGCTGTTCGAGGCGCTCGGGGTTCCCACCCGCGAGAGCGAGATGTCCTTCTCGGTCTCGATCGCAGAGGGCCGCTACGAGTACGGCAGTTCCCCCGCGGGCTACCTCGCGCAGCCGTGGAACGCGCTGCGCCCGGCGACGTGGCGGATGCTGCGCGACCTCTCGCGGCTCGGCCGCGCGGCGGAGCGTCCGGAGGTCCTGGCCTCACGCGAACCGGTCGGGCCGTGGCTGCGGCGCGAGGGGTACTCGCGCGCCTTCGTCGATCGCATGCTCCTGCCGATGACCGCGGCGATCTGGTCGGCGGGCATCGACGGTATCGAGGCGTACCCGGTGGGTTCGATGCTCGCCTTCATGCGGAACCATGGCCTCCTCGGATTCCGCGACCGCCCGGTGTGGCGCACCGTCGTCGGCGGCAGCCGCGAGTACGTCCGGCGCGTCGTGGAGGCGCTGGGCAGCGACGCCGTGCGGCTCGGGGCCCGCGTCGTCGCGGTCCTCCGCGACGACGCGGGCGTCACCGTGCGCGTGGACGGTCGCGCCGACGAGCGGTTCGATCACGTCGTGCTCGCCACGCACGCCGACCACGCGCTCGCGATCCTCGGCCCGGACGCGACCGCGGCCGAGCGCGAGGTGCTCGGCGCGTTCCGGTTCCAACGCAACGTCGCGGTCCTGCACCGCGATGACTCCTTCCTCCCGCGACGCCGTCGCGCCCGCGCGAGCTGGAACTACCTCGCCGAGCGCCTGCGGCAGCCCGGCGCGGTGTCGCTCACGTACTGGATGAACCGGCTGCAGGGCCTCGAGACGGAGGAACCGGTCCTCGTCACGCTGAACCCCTCGCGTCCGCCGAGCGGCTGGAGCCGGTCCTTCACCTACGAGCACCCCCAGTACGATGCGGCCGCGATCGCGGCGCAGGAACGGATCGGCGAGGTGCAGGGCGCGCGCCGCACCTGGTTCGCCGGGGCGTGGCTGGGGCACGGGTTCCACGAGGATGGACTGCGGAGCGGGCTCGCGGTGGCGGCGGCCCTCGGTTCCCCCGCCCCGTGGCAGCAGGGAGCCGTCAGGATGTCGGGATGAGGAGCGCGATCTACCCCGCGACGGTGATGCACGAGCGCCGGTGGCCGACGCGCCACCGGTTCACCTACGGCGTCTACGTCGGGCTCTTCGACCTCGACGAGCTCCCGACGCTCGATCGCGAGGTGCGCGGGTTCGGGTACAACCGCCTCGCGCCGTTCGCGTTCCACGACCGCGACCACGGCCCCCGCGATGGCTCGCCGCTGCGCCCCTGGTTCGAGGGGATCCTGCGCGAGGCCGGCATCGCGGTCGACGGCGGGCCCATCGCCGTGCTCGCGATGCCGCGCGTCTTCGGCCACGTGTTCAACCCGATCGCGGTGTGGTTCGCGTGGAACCGCGCGGGCGCGCTGACCGCCGTCCTCTACGAGGTCTCGAACACGTTCGGGGAACGGCTCTCCTACCTCTGCCCGGTGGACGCGGCGGAACCGCTCGACGCCGCGGGCACCGTGCGCCACACCTTCGACAAGCGGCTGTTCGTGTCACCCTTCATCGACATGGGCGCCACGTACGCGTTCCGCGTCCGGCCACCCGACGAGCGCGTCGCGGTCCTCGTGCGGGAGACGCTGCCCGAGGGGCACCTGCTCACGGCGACCCTCGTCGGCCGGCGTCGACCGTTCACGTCGTCGTCGCTCTGGCGCGCGTTCGCGACGCATCCGATGGTGACGTGGAAGGTCGTCGCCGGGATCCACTTCGAGGCGCTGCGCCTGTGGCGCAAGGGCGCCCCGTACCGCCGGGGCGGGGGCGGCCCCCCCCCCGCCGGCCGCGGCCGCGGGGCCCCCCCCCCGGCGGTACGGGGCGCCCGTGCGCCACAGGCGCAGCGCCTCGAAGTGGATCCCGGCGACGACCTTCCACG
>JBJTHT010000182.1:0-3474 GCA_046094605.1 Actinomycetota bacterium
GCGGTCGAGGTCCTGGTCGAGCGCGACGCCGGGCTCCCGACGGCCTTCACCTGGCGCGAGCACCGCTACGAGGTCGTCGACGTGATCGGGCGCTGGCGCCTCGAGGGCCGCTGGTGGCGCGACGGGCGCGACCGCGAGTACTGGCGCGTCGAGGCGCGCGGCGGGGCGGTCTGGGACCTGTACCACGACCGCCTCCGCGACCGATGGCACCTCGAGCGGCTCTGGGACTGACGGTGTCCTTCGTCCACCTCGACGTGCGCTCGGCGTTCTCGCTCAAGGATGGCGCGTTCCTGCCCGAGGAGCTCGCGCGCCGCGCGGCGGAACTCGGCATGCGCGCCGTCGCGCTCACCGACCGCGACGGTCTCTACGGCGCGGCGCGGTTCGTCACCGCCTGCGAGGCGGTCGGCGTACGGCCGATCCTCGGCGCGACGCTCACGCTCCCGCGCGGCGAGGAGGTCGTGCTGCTCGCGCGCGACGACCGGGGCTACGCGAACCTCTGCGCGCTCGTCTCCGACGCGCACCTCCTGGGGGAACGCCGCGCGCCGAGCGTCGAGGTCGTGCAGGTGCTCGCCCGCGCCGCCGGGCTCACGTGCCTGCTCGGCCCCGCCTCGCCGCCGGGTCGCCTCGCGATCGCCGGTCGGCACGACGCCGCGCGCGCGGCGCTCGGTCCGTTCCGCGAGGCCTTCGGCGCGCACGCCGTCGTCGCGGTGCGCGACCACCTCGCGCCCGGTTCGACAGCCGCGCTGCGCGCGATGCTCCGCCTCGCGGACGAGACGGACACGCCCGCCCTCGCGACGAACGGCGTTCGCTACCTCGTCCCGGGCGACGCGTTCCTCGCCGACGTGCTCGCGTGCATGCGCGATCTCGCGCCGCTCTCCGAACGCAACGCCGGCCGTCGCAACGCCGAGGGGTTCCTCAAGCCCTCCGCGGCGATGCGCGCGCTCTTCCGCGAGCGCCCCGACCTGTGCGATCGGACCCTCGCGGTCGCGGAGGCCTGCACGTTCGACCTCGGGCTCGGGCGCCTGCGGTTCCCCCGGTTCCCCACGCCGCCCGGACGCTCCGCGGGCGACCTGCTCGCCGCGCGCGTCCGCGGGGGGATGGCCGACCGTGGCGTGCGGGACACCGCCGCGGTGCGCGCGCGCCTCGACCTCGAGCTCGCGACGATCGACCGGCTCGGCTACGCGGCGTACTTCCTCACCGTGGCCGACATCGTGGACGACATCCGCGCGATGGGCATCATGTGCGCCTGCCGGGGGAGCGCCGCGGGGTCCCTCGTGTGCTACCTCACGCGCATCTCCGACGTCGACCCGGTGCGTCACGACCTCTCCTTCGAGCGGTTCCTGAACCCGCTGCGCGAGGAACCCCCCGATATCGACATCGACGTCGAGTCGGCGCGCCGCGAGGACGTCTACGACATGGTCCTCTCGCGCCACGGGGAGGACCGCGCGGCCTGCGTCGCGATGGTCGAGACGTTCCGCGCGCGCTCGGCGATCCGCGAGGTCGGCAAGGCCCTCGGCCTCCCCGAGGCGGAACTGGGCGTCGTCGCCCGCTCCTTCCCCCACGTGCGTGCGAGCGGCATCCGCGAGGCGATCGAGCGCCTCCCGGAACTCGCCGGGTCCAACCTCGGCGCCGGTCAGCTCGAGACGCTCTTCCGGGCGTGCGAGCGCCTCGACGGGTTCCCCCGGCACCTCGCGCTCCACCCCTGCGGGATCGTCCTGTCCGACGAGGACCTGCTCGCGCGGGTGCCCCTCGAGCGGTCCTTCCGCGGCCACCGGATGGTCCAGGCCGACAAGGACGACGTCGAACGCCTCGGCTACCTCAAGCTCGACGTGCTCGGGGTGCGGATGCTCTCGGCGATCCGCCACTGCCTCGACGAGGTCGCCCGGGTCGAGGGGGCCAAGATCGACCTCGACGCGATCCCCGACGACGACCCCGCGACCTTCGCCGCGATCCGCGCCTCGGACACGATCGGCTGCTTCCAGATCGAGAGCCCGGGCCAGCGGGAGCTCCTCCAGAAGCTCCAGCCGGAACGCTTCGAGGACCTGATCGTCGAGATCTCGCTGTTCCGCCCGGGTCCGATGAAGTCCGACATGATCCGGCCCTACCTCGCGCGGCGTCAGGGCCGCGCGGCGCCGGTGTATCCGCACCCGGACCTGCGTGCGGCCCTGCGCGAGACCTTCGGCGTGATCGTCTACCACGAGCAGGTGATCCGCGTGATCGCCGTCATGGGCGGCTACGACCTCGCGGAGGCCGACCGGATCCGCCGGAACCTCCACCGCGACGACCTGCTGCCGGGGATGCGCGCGGAGTTCCTCGCGCGCACCTGGGCCGCGATCGAGCAGTTCGCCTCCTTCGGGTTCTGCAAGGCGCACGCCGCCGCGTTCGCGGTGCCGACGTGGCGCTCCGCGTGGCTCAAGACCCACCACGCCGCCGCGTTCCTCGCCGGCGTTCTCACCCACGAGCCGGGGATGTACCCGCGCCGCTTCGTCCTCGAGGACGCGCGGCGCCGCGGCATCGCGATCCTGCCGCTCGACGTGAACGCGAGCGAGGACGCCTACACGGTTGAGCCCGTCGGCGACGGGCTCGGGATCCGCCTCGGCCTGCGCGACGTGCACGGCATCGCCGCCACCGAGATCGACGCGATCCTCGTCGCGCGCGCCGCGCGACCGTTCCGCGGCGTGGACGATCTGCTCGAGCGCGCCGCGGTGTCGCGGCCCATCGCCGAGGCGCTCGCGCATGCCGGCGCGTTCGACGCCGTCGGGACCGGCACGCGCCGCGACGCGCTCTTCGCCGCGATGGTCGCCGACCCCGTGCGCCCGGGGGAACAGCTCGGCTTCGCCCTCGCGCCCGACGTCCCCGCGGGCCTGCCGGGTTACTCCGACGCCGAGCGGGTCCGCGCGGAACTCGACGTCCTCGGCGTCGACGCCTCGCGCCACCTCGTCTCGTTCTTCGAGCCGCTCCTGACCGAGCTCGGCGTCACCCGCGCGCGAGACCTGCGCCGCCGACGGGGCGGGGAACGCCTCCTCGTCGCGGGCGTGAAGGTCGCCTCGCAGACCCCCGCGATCCGCAGCGGCCAGCGGATCATCTTCCTCACCCTGGACGACGCGACCGGCCCGATCGAGGTGACGGTCTTCGAGTCGGTGCAGCCGCGCATCGCGCGCACCGTGTTCGGTTCCGCGATGCTCGCGGTGCGCGGGACGCTGCGGCGCACCGGCGTCGCCGGGACGAGCATCGTGGCCGAGGACGCGTGGGACCTCACGGCGCTGCAGCGGGCGCGCCGCGACGGGCGGCTCGCGGAGGCCCTCCGCGCCCCGTCCGCGCCGCCCGCCGCGGCGCGCCGGACGTTCTGGCACGCGAGCCCGGGGAGCGCGGGCGCGTGAGCGCGTACCCTCGCGGCATGGGCCGCGCGGGCGCGATCCTCCACGTCGACCTCGACGCGTTCTACGCCTCCGTCGCGACGCTCCAGGACCCCGC
>JBJTHT010000183.1:0-2224 GCA_046094605.1 Actinomycetota bacterium
TTCGGCCCGGGCCCGACCTTCGTCGTCGGCGAGCGCTTGACGTTCCACGTCCGTCCGGCGAAGGCGATCGTCGACGCGTTCGTCGCGCACGTGACGGTGCCGGCACTGGGCGAAGGGGACGGCGACGGGCTCGGCGAGGGCTTGGGCTTGCGCGCGGCGTCCGCGGCGGGGCCGGTTCCGAGGGCGATCGCGACGGCGAAGAGGCCGACGAGGAGCGTCGCGAGGGAGATACGGACCCGTCTCACGGTCAGATGCTATCCGCGCGGAGCGCGCCGGGAGGGACTCGAACCCCCAACCTTCTGATCCGTAGTCAGATGCTCTATCCGTTGAGCTACCGGCGCGTGGGCAGAGTGTACCGGGCGACCCCGGACGGGGTTCCTGGTGGCGGAGACGACAGGATTCGAACCTGTGAGGGAGCTCAACACCCCCTAACCGCTTAGCAGGCGGCTGCGTTCGGCCACTCAGCCACGTCTCCCGCGTCGAGCATCCTACCCGCGTCTACGATGGCGCCGTCCCGAGGGGTGGAGGCGAGCATGGCGACGGAGCAGGCGACGGTCGGCGCGGGGTGCTTCTGGGGCGTCGAGTGGGTGTTCCGGCAGGTGCCGGGCGTCACGGACGTCGCGTGCGGCTACAGCGGCGGCACCGTGGACCGCCCGACCTACGAACAGGTGTGCAGCCACACCACCCGTCACGCCGAGGTCGTCCGCATCACCTTCGACCCCGACCGGGTCAGCTACGACCAGCTGCTCGAGGTGTTCTGGGCGATGCACGACCCGACGCAGGTGGACCGCCAGGGCCCCGACGTCGGCGACCAGTACCGCTCGGTGGTCTTCACGCACTCGCCCGAGCAGCGCGTCGTCGCGGAGGCGTCGCGGGAACGCGCGCAGGGTCGGTTCCCGACGCCGATCGCCACGGTCATCGAACCGGCGCCCGCGTTCTGGCCGGCCGAGGATTACCACCAGCGCTACTACGAGAAGACGCGCCACGAGCCGTACTGCCACGTGCTGCCCGTGGCGACGCTGCGCCACCTGGGCCTGATCCCCGCCTAGCGGGTCAGCGCGCCGCGGCGATCCGTTCGTCGGCCATCGCGATGGCCGCGCGCGTCGTGGACACCCCGTCGGCCGCCGCGCCGTCGAGGACCGCGCCCACCGTCGTCGCGATGTCCGCGAGGCGTCGGTCGAGCGTCGCGCGGTCCTCGCCGAGGAGTTCGAGCGACGCGAGGTGGACGATCCCACCCGCGTTCACGACGAAGTCCGGCGCGTAGAGGATGCCGCGGTCGGCGAACCGGTCCCCATCGGCGTCGTCGAGCAGCTGGTTGTTGGCGGCCCCCGCGACGACGGAACACCGCAGCGTCGGGATCGACGCCGCCGAGAGCACGCCGCCCGTGGCGCAGGGCGCCAGCACGTCGCACGGGGTGGCGAGGAGGTCCTCCGCGGGGACGGCGCGCGCGCCGACGGCCGTCGCGACGGCCGCGGAGCGCGCGCCGTCCGCGTCCGCCACGACGACCTCCGCCCCCGCATCCCGAAGGTGCCGCGCGAGGAGCGAGCCCACCGCGCCGACCCCCTGGATCGCGACCGTGCGCCCGGCCGGTTCCTCGCTCCCCGTCGCACGTCCGAGCGCGGCTCGGATGCCGTGGAACACGCCGAGCGCCGTAGCGGGCGCGGAGCGCCCCGATCCGCCGGCGGCCTCGGTCCGTCCGAACACGTGGCGCGTCACCTCGCCCACGACGTCCATGTCCTCGGACGCGGTGTTCATGTCGCAGGCGGTGACGTAGCGACCGCCGATCGACTCGACGAACGCGCCGTAGCGCAGGAGCAGCTCGCGCCGCGCCGCGCCGGTCGGGATCGCGGGGACCGCGAGCACCGCCTTACCGCCGCCGAGCGGGAGTCCCGCCACCGCGTTCTTCCGCGACATCGAGTGCGCGAGACGCATCGCGTCGCGTCGCGCGTCGTCGGCGGATGCGTAGACCTTCATGCGCGTCCCGCCCGCGGCGGGACCCAGCGCGGTGGAATGGATCGCGACGAGGAACCGCGCGCCGGACGGGTCCTCACGCGCGAGGACCTCCTCGCCGTCCCAACGGGCGAGGAGGTCCTCGGTCACGGTTCCGTCTCCGCGGCGATCAGGAGGAGGAGCCGCCGGCCCGCTTGGCCTTCTTGGCGGCGCGCTTCTCCTTCAGGCTCTTCGCGGCGACGCGCTTGGTGTTCTTGTCGCCACCCTTGTCCTT
>JBJTHT010000184.1:0-3624 GCA_046094605.1 Actinomycetota bacterium
GCGCGCGCCCCGCGGGGGGGGGGGGGGGGGGCGCCGGGGGGGGGGGCCGCGCCCCCCCCCCCGGCGGGCCCCCCCCCCCCCCCCCCCGCCCGGACCGATGCGAACCTGATGCCCCTCCTCATCGACTGCGCCCGCGCCCGATGCACCGAGGGCGAGATCGTCGGCGTGCTCCGCGAGGTCTTCGGAGAGCACGTCGAGACGCCGCGGTTCTGACCCGGGGCCCTTCCTGCAACCCATTGCAACAACGCTGGTAGGCTGCCCACGTGCGCCGGACCGTCGTCCCCCTCCTCGCCCTCGCGCTGCTGGCGGTCGCCTGCGGGAGCACGGGCGACGCGGGCGACCCGGGCGGCGCGGACGGGCGCCTGCGGGTCGTCACGACCGTCTCGCCGCTCACGAACATCGTCCAGAACGTCGGCGGGGATCGCATCCTCGTGACCGGCATCGTCCCCGAGGGCACGAACAGCCACACCTTCGAGCCCGCGCCCTCCGACGCGCGCGTCGTGGCCGATGCCGACGTGGTGTTCCTGAACGGCCTCCACCTCGAGGAGCCCACGATGGAACTGGTGGACGCGAACGCGCGCCAGGGCGTCCCGGTCGTCTCGCTCGGCGACGAGACGATCGGTCCGGACGACTACATCTTCGACTTCTCGTTCCCGGAGGCGGGCGGTGACCCCAACCCGCACCTGTGGACGAACCCCCCGTACGCGCTGCGCTACGCGGAGATCGTCGAGGCGACGCTCGCGCGCCTCGACCCCGCGGGCGCCGACGCGTACGCCGCGAACCTCGCGGCGTTCCGCGCCCGGATCGACGCGCTGGATGCGCTCGTGCGGCAGGTGACCGCGACCGTGCCGGAGGCTGCGCGGGTGCTGCTCACGTACCACGACTCGTTCCCCTACTTCGCGCGCGAGTACGGATGGACGGTGATCGGCGCGATCCAGCCGGCGGACTTCGCGGAACCGACACCCCGCGAGGTGGCGGCGCTGATCGACCAGGTGCGCGCGCTCGGTGTCCCGGCGATCTTCGGGTCGGAGGTGTTCCCGAGTCCGGTCCTCGCGCAGATCGCCGCGGAGACCGGGGCGCGCTACGTCGAGGATCTGCGCGACGACGATCTCCCCGGCGCGGCGGGGGATCCCGACCACAGCTACCTGGCCCTCATGGTCTTCGACTTCCGCACCTTCATGGGTGCGCTCGGCGGGGACGTCTCGGCCTTCGACGGGTTCGACGTCGCCAACGTCTCCCCGGCGACGACGGCGACCTACCGATGACCCCGCTCGTCACCCTCGAGGGCGTCGGCGTCCGCTACGGCCGCGAGGCCGTGCTCGAGGACGTCGACCTGGCGATCGAGCCGGGGTCGTTCCTCGGCATCGTCGGGCCGAGCGGGAGCGGCAAGACGACGCTCCTGCGCGCCATCGCGGGGAGCGTGCGACCGACGGCGGGTCGCGTGGTGCGCGACCGGGCGACCGCGCTCGGCTACGTCCCACAGGTGGAGACGGTGAACTGGTACTTCCCGGTCACGGTGCGCGAGGCCGTGCTCATGGCGCGCATCGGCGACCGGATCGCACCCTGGGCCACGCGCGAGGAGGTCGCGGCGGCGGACGCGGTCCTCGACCGCCTCGGGCTGGGCGACCTGCGACGTCGACACATCCGCGACCTCTCCGGCGGTCAGCAGCAGCGCGTCTTCATCGCCCGCGCGATGCTCCGACGCCCGTCCCTCCTGCTCCTCGACGAACCGACGAGCGGCGTGGACGTGCGCACGCGCCACGACGTGATGCACCTGATCCACGAGCTCCACCACGAGGGCCTCGCGATCGTGCTGACGACCCACGACCTGAACGGCATCGCGGCGCACCTGCCGACGCTCGTGTGCCTCAACCGGACGGTCATCGCGCGCGGACGGCCGCGCGACGTGCTCACCTCCGAGGTCCTCGAGCGCACCTAGGGTGCGCCGCTCGAGGTCCTCGTCCACGGCGGCATGCCGGTCGTGCTCGAGCGATACGACGACGAGGGAGCCCCCGCCACGGCGCCGGCCCCGGAGGAGCACCATGCCCACCCTGCTTGAGCCGTTCCAGTACGCCTTCTTCCGCAACGGCATCGCCGTCGCCACGCTCGCGGGCGCCCTCTGCGGGCTCGTCGGGGTCTACGTCGTCCTGCGAGGGATGTCCTACGTCGGCCACGGCCTCTCGCACGCGATCTTCGGCGGTGCCGTGGCGAGCTACGCGCTCGGCGTGAACTTCTACCTGGGCGCCGGTGCCTGGGGGCTCGTGGCCGCGCTGCTCATCAACACGGTGTCGCGTCGGCGCCCGAGCGGCGCCGACGCGGCGATCGGGGTGGTCACCTCGGCGTCGTTCGCGGTCGGCGCGGTGATCATCAGCGTGCTCGGCACGTTCTCCCGGAACTTCGAGGCGGCCCTCTTCGGCAACGTCCTCGGCGTGACCGGTACCGACGTGGTCATCGTCGGACTCACGTTCCTCGTCGCCTGCGCGGCGGTGTTCCTGTTCTACCGCCAGCTCCTCTTCGCGACCTTCGACCCGGAGGTGGCCGAGGTGTCGGGGGTACGGACGGCGCGGACCGACGCGCTCCTCGCGGTGCTCCTCTCCGCGCTCATCACGGTGTGCATGAACGTGCTCGGGGTCACGCTGATCGCGGCCATGCTCGTCGTGCCGCCCGTGGTGGGCCGGCTCCTCACCGACAGCTTCGCCAAGATGCTCGGCATCTCGGTGGCGGTGGGGACGGTGTGCGGGTTCGTCGGGGTGTACCTCTCGTACTACCTCGACTGGGCGTCCGGACCCGCGGTGGTCCTCACCGCGGCGTCGATCTTCGTGGTCGCCTACGCGGTCTCGGGGATCCGCCGCCGCCGGCTCCCGGCCGCGGCGATCGACGCGCACGTCGGCTAGCGGCGCGACCCCCGGCAGCGGGCGCACGTGCCCGAGATCGCGAAGTGCGTGAGGTCGGGCCGGAAC
This sequence comes from Actinomycetota bacterium, assembly GCA_046094605.1. GTDB lineage: Bacteria > Actinomycetota > UBA4738 > UBA4738 > HRBIN12 > JBJTIF01. The sequence continues at coordinate 2,961 of JBJTHT010000184.1, forward strand.
CCCGTCGCCGTCTCGACGGCCGTCGCGAGGCGCCCGGCGCGCTCCGCCGAGAGGTCCTCGCTCGCGCCGCAGCGGGAACAGGTGAGGTGCACGTGCCCCGCCTCCTCGACGCGGTGGTACTCCGCGCCGCCCTCGAGGTGCGCGTGGCGCAGGACCCCGACCTCCTCGAGGACCGCGAGCGTCCGGTAGACCGTCGAGGCGTTCACCCCCGGCACGTCCCGCTCGACGCCGGCGGCGATCGCCGTGGGGGAGATGTGCCCGCGGGCGCGCAGGACCCGCCCGACGATCGCCCGCCGCTGCGGGGTGATCCGCAGGCCGTGCGCCCGCAGCCGGGCGAGGACGTCGTCGAGGGCGGCCACGGCGCGACTGTAGCAACGCCTTGCAGGTGCGGGGCCGGCGCGGTGCTGGGAAGATGGGCCCCGTGGGAGAGGGAACGACGGTCCGCCTCGAGGTCGCCGACGGCGTCGGCGTGATCCGGCTCGCGCGTCCGCCGGCCAACGTGCTGGGGACGCCCGAGGCCGAGGGTCTCGTCGCGGCGGCGGGCGAGGCGTTCGACGCGGCGATGGTCCTCGCGCGCGGGTTCGCCGTCGGGCCGACCCGCGCGCTCGCGGCTGCCAAGGGCGCGCTGCGCGGTTCCCAGCCCGACCTCGCGCGGGGGCTGCTC
>JBJTHT010000185.1:0-5078 GCA_046094605.1 Actinomycetota bacterium
GGGGGGCGGCCCCCCCCCCGCGGGCGGCGGGGGCCCCGCCCCCGACCGCGTGGCTCAGGTCCCAGAGGACGAGCGCACCGGCGTCGTGCGCCGCTGCCGAGATGGCCCGCATGTCGGCGAGCGCGCCGGAGCGGTACGCGACGTGGGAGAGCGTGACGAGCGCGACGCGATCGTCGAGGGCCGCGACGACGTCGGCGAGCGATGGACCCTCGACGGGATCGCCCTGGATCCAGCGGATCTCGACGTCGGAGCGCGACGCGATCGATTCGAGGAGGTAGCGGTCGGTCGGGAAGTTGTCGCGGTCGGTGACGATGACGCGACGCCCCGGTCGGGCGCCGAGCGCACCGACCACGAGCTTGTAGAAGTTCACGGAGGTCGAGTCGCAGATCGCGACCTGGCCGGGTGCGGCGCCGAGCATCGTCGCGCCGAGCACGTCGCCCACCGTGACCGGTAGGTCGATCCACCCGTCCCAGCCGCTCACGAGGTCGCCCGCCCACTCGCGTTCGACGAGGCGACGCAGGCGCTCGGGGGTCGCGACCGGGAGGCGGCCGAGCGAGTTCCCGTCCATGTAGAGCAGGTCGGGGTCGGTGATGACGACGCGGTCGCGGAACGGCGCCAGCTCGTCGGCGCGGTCCAGCGCCTCGGCCTCGGCCCTCGACGGTGCGGTCACGGCGGTCCCCCTCCGGCGGTCACCGCGGTCGCGGCGCCGCCCCCCATTCTCCCCGCGCGACGCCGGGAACGGATGGGGCGGGCGCGGCCTGGGGCCGCGCCCGCCCCGTGGTTCCGATCGCTGCGACGGATGGACTAGCAGTCCATGTCCCCGCCGCCGCCCGGCATCGCGGGAGCCTTCTCCTTCTCGGGCTTCTCCGTGACGACCGCTTCGGTCGTCAGGAACAGCGCCGCGATGGAGGCCGCGTTCTGCAGGGCCGAACGGGTCACCTTCGTCGGGTCGATCACGCCCGCCTTGAAGAGGTCCTCGTACTCGCCGGAGGCGGCGTTCAGGCCGAACCCCGGCTTCATGCCGCGGACCTTCTCCACGACGACGCCGCCCTCGAGGCCGGCGTTGTGCGCGATCTGCTTGATGGGCTCCTCGAGCGCGCGACGCACGATCGCGACACCGGTCGCCTCGTCGCCCGTGAGCTTCACCTGGTCGAGGCTCGCCTGCGCGTTCAGCAGGGCCACGCCGCCGCCGGGCACGACGCCCTCTTCGACGGCCGCCTTCGTGGACTGCACGGCGTCCTCGATGCGGTGCTTCTTCTCCTTGAGCTCGACCTCGGTGGCCGCGCCGACCTTGATGACCGCGACGCCGCCCGAGAGCTTCGCGAGGCGCTCCTGGAGCTTCTCGCGGTCGTAGTCGGAGTCGGTCTTCTCGATCTCGGCCTTGATCTGGTTCACGCGGCCGCCGATCTCGTCGGCCTTGCCGGCACCCTCGACGATCGTCGTCTCGTCCTTCGTCACGACCACCTTGCGGGCCCGACCCAGCAGGTCGAGCGTCGCGTTCTCGAGCTTGAGGCCGACCTCCTCGGAGATGACCTGGCCGCCCGTGAGGATGGCCATGTCCTGCAGCATCGCCTTGCGGCGGTCACCGAAGCCCGGCGCCTTGATGGCGACCGAGCGGAAGGTCCCGCGGATCTTGTTCACGACGAGGGTCGCGAGGGCCTCGCCCTCGACGTCCTCGGCGATGATCGCCACGGGCTTGCCGGTCTGCATGACCTTCTCGAGGACGGGCAGCAGATCCTTGACCGCCGTGATCTTCGAGTTGACGAGCAGGATGTACGGGTCCTCGAGGACCCCCTCCATGCGCTCCTGATCGGTCGCGAAGTAGGGCGAGATGTAGCCCTTGTCGAAGCGCATCCCCTCGACGAGTTCGAGTTCCATGCCGAAGGTGTTCGACTCCTCGACCGTGATGACGCCGTCCTTGCCGACCTTGTCGACGGCCTCCGCGATCTTGGCCCCGATCTCGGGGTCGGCCGCGGAGATGGCGCCGACGTTGGCGATCTCGGCCTTGTCGGTCACTTCGCGGGAGATCTTCTGGAGCGTCTCGATGGCGGCCTGGACGGCCGCCTCGATGCCGCGCTTGATCGCCATCGGGTTCGCACCGGCGGCGACGTTGCGCAGGCCCTCCTTCACGATCGCCTGAGCGAGGACGGTCGCCGTCGTCGTGCCGTCACCGGCCACGTCGTCGGTCTTCTTCGCCACTTCCTTGACGAGTTCCGCGCCGACCTTCTCCAGCGGGTCCTCGAGCTCGATCTCCTTGGCGATCGAGACGCCGTCGTTGGTGATCGTGGGGGCTCCCCACTTCTTCTCGAGGACGACGTTGCGGCCCTTCGGGCCGAGCGTGATCTTGACCGCGTTGGCGAGCTGGTCCATGCCGCGCTCGAGCGCGCGTCGCGCGTCCTCGTCGAAGGCGATGAGCTTCGGTGCCATCCCATCCTCCTTGTCGTGCCTGAACTGACAGCCGGGTTTCCGGACTGCTAGCACTCTCCCAGAGGGAGTGCTAACCCGGCGAGTATAGGAGGGCGCTCGGACGGGCGGCAAGCGCCGACCCGGTCCCGGCGTGCCCGGGACGGGGGAGCGCCGGGGTCAGTCCTCGGAACCGGCCCCGGCGTCGATCTGACCGTGGATCGAGTCCACGATCTCGGCGTTGGCAAGGGTGGTCACGTCGCCGAGGGGGCGACCGCGCGCCACGTCGCGCAGGAGCCGACGCATGATCTTGCCCGAGCGGGTCTTCGGCAGATCCGGCGTGAAGATGATGCCGTGCGGTCGGGCGATCTTCCCGATCACGTCGGCCACGTGTTCCCGCAGCTGCGCCGCCATCGCGTCGTCGCCCTCGAACCCGGACTTGAGCGTCACGAACGCGACGATCGCCTCGCCGACGAGGTCGTCGGGGCGGGACACGACCGCGGCCTCGGCTACCTTCGGATCGTCCACGAGCGCCGACTCGATCTCGTAGGTCGAGAGACGGTGACCCGCCACGTTCATCACGTCGTCGATGCGCCCGAGGAGCCAGTAGTAGCCGTCCTCGTCGCGCTTCGCGCCGTCGCCGGCCAGGTACACCTCGGGCCCGTAGGTGCCGAAGTACGTCTTCACGTAGCGGTCGGGGTCGCCCCACACCGTCCGCGCGATCGATGGCCACGGGCGACGCAGCACGAGGTAGCCACCGCCGCCGAGCGGGACCGACGTCCCCTGCTCGTCCACGATGTCGGCCGCGATGCCCGGGAGCGGCTTCGTCGCCGACCCCGGCTTGAGCGGCGTGATGCCGGGCAATGCCGTGATGAGGATCGCGCCGGTCTCCGTCTGCCACCACGTGTCGACGATCGGGCAGCGCTCCGTGCCGATGTACTTCCAGTACCAGACCCACGCCTCCGGGTTGATCGGTTCCCCGACGGACCCCAGGAGGCGCAGCGACGAGAGATCGTGCTGCTCGGGGAACTGGGTCCCCCACCGCATGAACGCGCGGATCGCGGTCGGCGCGGTGTAGAAGATCGACACCCTGTAGCGCTCGACGATGCTCCAGAGGCGGTCCTTCTCGGGCCAGTCGGGTGCGCCCTCGTAGAGGATCCCGGTCGTGTGGTTCGCGAGCGGCCCGTAGACGATGTAGGAGTGGCCGGTCACCCAACCGATGTCGGCCGCGCACCAGTACACGTCGTCCTCGCGGATGTCGAAGACCATCCGGTGCGTCGCGGCCACCTGCGTGAGGTACCCGCCGGTGGTGTGCGCGATGCCCTTGGGCTTGCCGGTCGTGCCGCTCGTGTAGAGCAGGTAGAGCAGGTCCTCGGCGCCCATGTGCTCGGGTGGGCACGTCGGCGCCGCCGACGCCATGAGGTCGTGGTACCAGTGGTCGCGACCCTCGGCGAAGGGCACGGCCTCGCCCGTGCGACGGACGACGACGACGTGCTCGATCGTCGGGCATTCGGCGACCGCCTGGTCGGCGCTCTTCTTGAGCGGAACCGTCTGACCGCGCCGGTACGCGCCGTCGGCGGTGACGAGCACCTTCGCGCCCGCGTCGTTGATCCGATCGCGCAGCGACTCCGCGGAGAACCCACCGAACACCACCGAGTGCGGCGCGCCGATACGCGCGCACGCGAGCATCGCGACCGGGAGTTCCGGCACCATGCCGAGGTAGATGTTCACGCGGTCGCCGCGCCGGACCCCGAGATCCTTGAGGACGTTGGCGAACCGCTCGACCTCGGCGAGGAGCTCCGCGTAGGTGATCGCGCGACGGTCGCCGGGCTCGCCCTCCCAGTGGTACGCGACCTTGTCGCCACCGCCGGCCGCGACGTGGCGGTCGAGGCAGTTGTGGGAGACGTTCAGCGTGCCGCCCTCGAACCACTTCACCCACGGCGGCGTCCAGTCCATGACGGACGTCCACGGCGTGAACCAGTCCAACCGCGCGGCCTGCTCGGCCCAGAACGCTTCCGGGTCGGCCTCGGCCCGCGCGTAGATACCGGGGTCGGCGACCAGGGCCCGGGACGCGAACTCGGGCGGCGGAGCGAAGACCCGCTCCTCCGAGAGCAGTGCCGAGATGGTCTCCTCCACGCCTGCCATGGCCGCCCCTCCCTCGCCGGATCGCCGGCCGTCCCCGCTGGTCACGGGCCCGGCGATGCCCTCCGGGGCATCGTACGCGCCTCGCTCCGTGCGTGGGAGGGGGGTCCCGGTGTCCGGTTCCGTGCTCGGTTCCCCCGGATGGGGTACTTGCATCCGTGCGTGGGAGGGGGAACCATCGTGCCTACGAGGTCGCCATCGGGCGGCCTCGAAGCCTGTCCGGGACAGGACGTCCCGGGGAAGGAGTCACCGTGGCGAGCTACGAGGCGTACTGCGTGAAGTGCCGCAAGAAGGTCACCTTCGAGGGCGAGATCGTGGAGCTCAAGAACGGCCGCAAGGCCGCCCAGGGCAAGTGCCCGACCTCGGGCACGAAGGTCATGCGCATCCTGGGCAAGACCGCCTAGGGAGAACCTCGGTTCGGGCCCGGCCGGAAGGCCCGGCCCGAACCGTTCCCCCGCACCGCCGCCCGGGGCGAGACCGCCGCCGGGGCAGGTCCGCCGGCCGGAAGACCGCCCGCGCCGCCATACCCTGGC
>JBJTHT010000186.1:0-2101 GCA_046094605.1 Actinomycetota bacterium
CGAACGCGTCGCGGCGGATGCGTTCCACCGGCTCGGCCTCGGGGAACCCGTCGCGATCTCCGCCGCCCAGGGCCGCGGCGTCGCCGAGCTCCACGAGCGCGTCGTCGCGCTCCTGCCGGAACGGTCGGAGGACGAGGACGCGGAGCGCGACGACGCGCTCGAGGAGCTCGGCCACGCCGCGGCCCTGGGCGGCGGAGATCGCGACGGGTTCCCCGAGGCCGAGCCGGTGGAACGCATCCGCCGCGACGCGTTCGGACTCTCCGTCCAGTTTGTTCACGGCGACGAGCACCGGCCCCGTTCGTCGGCGCAGGCGTTTCGCGAGGTCGAGATCCTCCTCGGTCGGTCCGGTCCGCCCGTCGACCACGAGCACGACCACGTCGGCGATGTCGGCGGCGCGCTCCGCCTGCCGCGCGACCGCGGCCTCGATGCCGGCCGCCTTCCGCAGGTAGCCGCCGGTGTCCACGAGGCCGAAGCGGTGACCGTTCCAGTCCACCTCGCGCTCGATCCGGTCGCGCGTGACGCCCGGCGCCCGGTCGGCGATCGCCTCCCTGGTGCCGAGGAGACGGTTCACGAGCGTGGACTTGCCGACGTTCTGCCGGCCGACGAGGGCGACGGTCGGCATCAGGCGCCGCCGGTGCGGGCACGGACGATCGCGAGGGCGCGTGCGAGCGTCTCGTCGCGGTCGAGGTCGGTGGTGTCGAGTTCCTCGGCGTCGGGCGCGGGGACGAACGGGTTCACGCGGGCATCCCGGGCATCCCGGGCGGTGAGCTCGGCCGGGTCGACCGCACCCGCGCGCTCGGCCTGGCGTCTGGTCGCGCGGGCGTCCGCCCGCGCGACGAGGAAGAACTTCACGGCCGCCTCCGGGAAGACCACCGACCCGATGTCGCGGCCCTCGAGGACCCCGCCCTCCGCGCCCAGGCTCCGCTGCGCGGCCCGCATCGCCTCCCGGACCCCCGGATGTCGCGCGACCTTCGAGACGACGGCCTCGACGGCCGCGCTCGTGAGTCCCGCATCCGGCTGGCGGCCGTCGATCGCGAGCGACGTTGGATCGGTTCCCCGATCCAGACTGAACCTGAAGGTGCGCAGGAGGTCGAGGAGCGGACCTTCCGCATCCACGTCGACGCCCGTCTCGAGGGCACGCGCGGCGAGCGCGCGATACATGAGCCCCGTGTTGACGTAGGGCACGCCGAGCGCGCGCGCGAGTCCGCGCGCGAGCGTGCTCTTCCCGGACCCGGCGGGCCCGTCGATGGCGACGATCAGGGGCATGGGGTCAGCCTTCCACATCCAGCCCGAGGTTCCGGAGCGCCGCAGCGAATCCGGGGAACGACACCGATGCCACCGATCCATCTCGAACCGTGATGGGCCCCGTGGCTCCCGCCCCCGCTGCGACGACCGCCACGGCGAGCCGGTGGTCGCCCAGCGGGTCCACCACCCCACCGCGGAGCCCTCCTCCCGCGACCACCAGATCGTCCCCCTCGACCGCCGCTTCGCCGCCGGCGGCACGGATCGCCCCCACGATCCCCGCGAGACGGTCGGACTCCTTCACGCGAAGCTCCCCGACGCCGACGAAGCGCGACTCGCCATCGGCGAGGGCGGCGAGGGCGGCGAGGGCCGGGATCTCGTCCACGAGCGCGGGGCTCTCCTCCGCGGTCACGGAGAGGCCGCGGAGAGGACCCTCCTTCGCCGCGTCGAGCGTCCCCACCGGCTCTCCCAGCTCGGTCGCCTCGACGGAGACCACGACCCGAACCCCCATCCGCCGGAGCGCCCCGAGGAGGGCGGTGCGCGTCGGGTTGAGCCCCACGCCCTCGATACGGACGGAACCCCCGCTCGCGGCCGCCGCGACCAGCAGGAACAGCGCGCCGGAGACGTCCCCGGGAACCGTGCCCTCGAAGGGCGCCGGCTCCCCCGCTTCGATCTCGAGGCCGCCTCCGGCCGCCCCGACATGGCAGCCCAGGGTGCTGAGGGCCCGTTCCGTGTGGTCGCGCGTCGGGACCGGTTCGCGGACGACGGTGCGCCCGGACGCAGCGAGGCCCGCGAGGAGGACCGCGCCCTTCACCTGTGCGCTCGGGACCCCGGTGTCGACGTCCGCGCCGACGAGCCC
>JBJTHT010000187.1:0-15483 GCA_046094605.1 Actinomycetota bacterium
CCCCCCCCCCCCCCCCCCCCACGCCCACGGTGAGATCGAGCGATTCCGCGAAGTTCGCCCGGTACGCCGGGAGCGAGATGGCGAGCGGCGCCTGCAGGGCGCGTTCCCGGTCGAAGATGGCGCGGATCGTGAAGACCTGGCGACCGCTGCGGGCGAACGTGATCCTGACCTCGTCGCCGACCTGCCAGCCCCGCGTCCGCGCGTAGGACCGCAGGACCGCGAGGCCGTCATCGCCCATCGTGGCCACCGCGCCGGCCGACACGCCGATGTCGAGGACCCGTTCCACGGTGGCGGGGTCGATGCCCTCGACGCGGACCGCCTCGCCGCGGATCCGGCTCTCACCGAGCCGGAACGCCGAGACGGCCGCGAAGGACGGGTCCCGCGCGAGCGCGCGCGCGAGCGCGGGGCTGAAGGGCTGGTACTGGGTGGTCGAGAGCAGGTAATCCGCCCGCAGGGTGTCCTGCAGGCCGGCGAGGAACGAGGCCCGCAACGACGCCGCGAAGACCCCCACGAAGGCCACGAGACCGAGTCCGATCATGAGCGCCGACGCGGTCGAGGCGGTCCGTCGGGGCGCGCGCATCGCGTTCTCGCGCCCGAGGCGGCCGCTCACCCCGAGCCGGCGCATCGGCGCGCCGATCACCGCGGCGAGGCGGCGCGCGAAGAGCGGCGACAGCACCGCGACCCCGAGGAACGTCGCGGCCGCGCCGCCCCCGATCAGGCGCAGCGGTTCCGCGACGTCGGCGAAGAGCCCCGCGAGGAGCGCCCCGATGCCGAGCGCTGTCGTGAGGATCCCGACGAGCACGCGCGCGCCGAGCGAGGCCTGCGGGGCGGCCTCGCCGGCGCGGAGGGCCTGGATCGGCGCGACGCGCGAGGCGCGTCGCGCCGGCAGCAGCGCGGCCAGGAGCGTGATGCCGGTCCCCAGGAGGAACGACACCGCGACCGTGCGCGGGAGCACCTGCGTCGAGGTCGTCGGGAGATCCAGACCGAAGGCGGACAGGAGCCCCTGCAGGCCGAACGCGATCAGGATGCCGGCCCCGACGCCGACCCCCGACGCGATGACGCCGACGATGAGCGCCTCCACCAGCACCGAGGTCCGCACCTGCGACCGACTCGCACCGAGGGCGCGCAGGAGCGCGAGTTCCCGGACGCGCTGGGCGACCACGATCGAGAACGTGTTGAAGATGATGAACGCACCGACGAACAGCGCGACGGCGGCGAAGACGAGGAGCGCCGTGCCGAAGAAACCGAAGGCCTTCTGCAGCTGTTCCGCGGACTGCGCCGCGGCGGCCTGCCCGGTCACCGCCTCGTACTCCTCCGGGAGCGACGCGGCGATACGGCGACGGAGCGCGTCGGGACCGATCGACCCGTCCCCCATCACCGAGAGCGTGTCGAACTCCCCGCGCCGGTCCAGCACCCGCTGCGCCGTGGCGACGTCGAAGGCGGCGATCGTCGTGCCCGCGAGCGAGTCGGACTCCCCGAAGCCGATCGTGCCCACGACCGTGAAGCGCCGGACCCCGGAGACGAAGATGACGTCGATCGGATCGCCGACGGCGATGTCGTAGGTCTCGGCCGTGCCGACGTCGATGGCGGTCTCGTCGCGGGCGACGGGCGGACGACCCTCCCGGATCGTGACCGCCGCCGTGCCCTCGTTCCACGCGACCCCGAGGGTCGGCGAACCGCTCGTCTCGATCGGGGCGCCGGTCGCGACGTCGACCATCTGGGCGTAGCCGGTGATCTCGCCGTGCACCTCCGCGACGCCGGGGATCGCCTGGACGGTCGCGAGGAGCGACTCGGGGACCGGTGCCCGCTCGTCCGTCCTGCCGCCGCCGGGGCCGGTCGACCCCGCCTCGAAGGGCGTCGTCGAGCGCACGACGACGTCGACGCTCCCCGTGGCGATCGAGAAGACCTGCGTGAACGCAGCGTTCAGGGTGTCGGTGAGGACGTAGGTGCCGGAGACGAACCCGACGCCGAGGACGATCGCGAGGACGGTCAGGCCGAGGCGGACCTTCCGCGCGAGGAGGCTCTTCCAGGTCGCGCGCCACACGGCGCTAGCCCTCGAGGGACTTGAGCCGGTCGAGGACCGAGGCGGCCGTCGGTGCCCGCAGCTCGCTCACGACCCGCCCGTCCGCGAGGAAGACGACGCGATCGGCATAGCTCGCCGCGTTCGCATCGTGGGTGACCATGACGATCGTCTGGCCGTGTCGGCGGACGGCGTCGCGCAGGAACGCGAGCAGTTCCTGGCCCGACCGCGAGTCGAGGTTCCCGGTCGGTTCGTCGGCGAACACGATGTCGGGGCGCGAGACCAGCGCGCGTGCGCCGGCGACGCGCTGCTGCTGCCCGCCGGAGAGTTCCGAGGGGCGGTGACCGAGGCGGTCGCGCAGTCCGATCGTGTCGACGACCTGGTCGAACCACGCGCGGTCGGGGGACCGACCGGCGATGTCGAGGGGCAGCGTGATGTTCTCGGCCGCCGTGAGGGTCGGCACCAGGTTGAAGGCCTGGAACACGAACCCGATGCGGTCGCGGCGCAGGCGCGTGAGGTCCCGTTCCGAGAGACCGGTGAGATCCGTGTCACCGATGTAGACGTGGCCCGACGTCGGCGCGTCGAGGCCGGCGAGGCAGTGCAGGAGCGTGGACTTGCCGGAACCCGATGGGCCCATGATCGCCGTGAATTCCCCCGCCGCGAAGGTCACGGAGACGCCGTCGAGGGCGCGCACGGCGGCCTCGCCCTCGCCGTAGACCTTCGTCAGGTCCTCGGCGCGGGCGGCGGCAGCGTCGCGGGTCTCGGTCATGGCGGTCACCGGGTGGGCGCGGCAGGACTCGATCCTGCGACCTCTCGCGTGTGAGGCGAGCGCTCTTCCACTGAGCTACGCGCCCGGTTCGGTCAGCCTAGCAGCGGGCCGACGTTCGACGGATGCCCGGTCGCGCCGCGGCCGGCGCCCTGGGGGGCAGGGATGAACTGGGTCCCTGACCGGCCGCGGCGCGTCCCGAGCGTTCGGCAGTGAACAGGGTTCGAACGAGGGTTGTCAACACACGCAACACCCAAGAGTGCAACGGCGTACGCGGGATCGACGACGGCGGGCGCGGGGATCGACGGGTGGTTCGCGTGCGGTGGGCGCTAGAGGAATTGAACCTCTGACCTCTTCCGTGTCAGGGAAGCGCTCTACCTCTGAGCTAAGCGCCCGCGTGCCCATGCTACCGGGCTTCGAGGCGGGGACCGGAATTGAACCGGTGTACGCGGCTTTGCAGGCCGCTGCCTAACCACTCGGCCACCCCGCCGGGTGGGCATGGAGAGTCTACAGAGGCGCGGTCTCCGACGAACCGGAGCGGACGACGGGATTCGAACCCGCGACCCCCACCTTGGCAAGGTGGTGCTCTACCAACTGAGCCACGTCCGCGTACTGACCCCCAGTGTAGGCAGGTGGGCGGGTCCCTTCAACCGACCCCGGTCGAGCCGAACCCGCCCTCGCCACGTGCGGTCGTCGACAGGTCGGTGACCTCGATCGGCTCGGCGACGGGGATCGCGACGACGACGAGCTGCGCGATGCGATCCCCGCGCGCGATGGACGCCGCATGCTCCGGGTCCAGGTTCACGACGGCGCACACGATCTCGCCGCGGTACCCGGCGTCGATCAGTCCCGGCGCGTTGGCGAGCGTGAGCCCCTCCCGGGCCGCGAGTCCCGAGCGCGGGAGGAGGAACCCGGCGTGGCCCTCGGGGATGGCGACGGCCAGTCCCGTCGGAACCATGGCCCGCTCACCGGGCGCGACCGTGACGTCGGAAGCCGCGCGGAGGTCCAGTCCGGCATCCCCGGGATGCGCCCGCGTCGGGAGCGACATCCCGGGGTCGAGCCGCCGGAACGGAACCTCCACCTACGAGCAGCCGCTCGTCGACCCGCAGGACGGGCAGACGTAGCAGGAGCCCGCCGGCTGCATCTTCGAGCCGCACGAGTAGCAGAGCGGCGCGTCGGCCGCCTGCGCTCGGGGCTTCTCGCCGATCTCGATCGGCTGGGCGGCCACCGGCGCGGGGGCGTAGCCCGACGCCCCGTCCGCGAGGAGCGCCTTGCGCTCATCGACCGAGCGGATGCCGAGGGCCTCCCGCTGCTCCGGCGACAGGTAGTCGAGCGCGAGCCGACGGAAGATGTAGTCGATGATCGACGTCGCGATCCGGATGTCCGGATCGTTCGTCATCCCCGACGGCTCGAACTTCGTGTTCACGAACTTGCCGACGTAGGTCTCGAGCGGCACGCCGTACTGGAGCGCGATCGAGACCGCGATGGCGAACGCATCCATGATCCCGGCCATCGTGGAACCCTGCTTCGCGACCTTGAGGAAGAGTTCCCCGACGCCGTCGTCCGGATACTCCCCCGCCGTGATGTAGCCCTCGGCGTCGCCGACGCGGAACGAGGTCGTGCGCGACGGGCGGGACATCGGCAGGCGCTTGCGGACGGGGCTCGCGAGGTGCACGGGTTCGCCGGCGGCCGCCGGGGCCGCGGCACCCTTCTTCTTGTCGGCCGAGAGCGGCTGCGCGACCTTGCAGTTGTCGCGGTAGATCGCGACCGCCTTGAGGCCGAGCTTCCAGGACTCGACGAAGAGCTGCTCGACCTCCTCCACCGTGACGTGCTCGGGCATGTTCACGGTCTTCGAGATGGCGCCCGAGATGAAGGGCTGGGCGGCGGCCATCATGCGGACGTGGCCCATGTAATGGATGGGCCGGTCCCCCATGGCCGTGTCGAAGACCGCGTAGTGCTCCGGCTTGAGGTGGGGGGCGTCCACGACCGAGTTGTTCTCGGTCACGAACGCCACGATGTCGGCGACCTGCTCCTCGGCGTACCCGAGCTTCTCGAGGGCGCGGGGGACGGTGCCGTTGGCGAAGCGCATCGTTCCACCGCCGACCAGCTTCTTGGTCTTGACGAGCGCGAGCTCCGGCTCGATGCCGGTCGTGTCGCAGTCCATCATCAGACCGATGGTGCCGGTCGGGGCGAGGACGGTGGCCTGGGCATTGCGGTAGCCGTGGCGCTCGCCCAGCGACACGGCCTCGTCCCAGGCGTTCTTGGCCGCGGAGAGCAGCGCCTCGGGGAGGAGGTCGCCGTCGATCTGGTCGGCCGCCGCGCGGTGCTTGCGCATGACGCGCAGCATCGCGTCGGCGTTCGGCGCGTACCCCTCGAAGGGACCGGTGTGCGCGGCGATCTGGGCGCTCGTGCGGTAGGCGTGCCCCGTCATGAGTGCCGTGATCGCGCCGGCCCACGCGCGGCCGCCGTCGGAGTCGTACGGGAGCCCGCGGGCCATCAGCAGCGACCCGAGGTTCGCGTACCCGAGGCCGAGCTGGCGGAACTGGTTCGCGTTCTCGCCGATCTTCTCCGTCGGGTAGTCAGAGTTCCCGACGATGATCTCCTGCGCGGTGAAGACGACCTCGACGGCCTTCTTGAAGGCCGGAACGTCGAACGTGCCCTCGGCGTCCACGAACTTCATCAGGTTGAGCGACGCGAGGTTGCACGCGGAGTTGTCGAGGTGCATGTACTCCGAGCACGGGTTCGAGGCGTTGATGCGCCCCGTCGCCGGGCAGGTGTGCCACTCGTTGATCGTCGTGTCGTACTGCATGCCGGGATCGGCGCACTGCCACGCCGCGTCCGCGATCTCGCGCATCAGGTCGCGGGCGCGCACCGTCTCGACGGTCTCGCCGGTCGTGACGGCCTTGAGCTTCCAGTCGCGGTCGTCCACGACGGCCTGCATGAACTCGTCGTTGACGCGGACCGAGTTGTTGGCGTTCTGGTACTGGATCGAGTGGCTGTCCTTGCCGTCGAGGTCCATGTCGAACCCGGCATCGCGCAGGGAACGGGCCTTGCGCTCCTCGATCGCCTTGCACCAGATGAAGTCGCGCACGTCGGGGTGGTCGACGTTCAGGATGACCATCTTCGCGGCGCGGCGCGTCTTGCCGCCCGACTTGATCGTCCCGGCGGAGGCGTCCGCGCCCCGCATGAAGCTGACGGGGCCCGACGCAGTGCCGCCGCCCGCGAGGGACTCGCGGGAGGACCGAAGGCGGCTCAGGTTGATGCCGGAGCCCGACCCACCCTTGAAGATCGTCCCCTCCTCGACGTACCAGTTGAGGATCGAGGTCATGCGGTCCTCGACGGCGAGGATGAAGCACGCCGAGCACTGCTGCGGCGTGTCGGGGACACCGACGTTGAACCACACGGGCGAGTTGAAGGCCGCCTTCTGGTTCACGAGCAGGTGCGAGAGCTCCTCCGCGAAGACCTGCGCGTCGGTCGGGGACGCGAAGTACGCGTCCTTCTCGCCCCACCCGCGGATCGTGTCGACCACGCGGCCGATGAGCTGGCGGACGCTCGACTCACGCTGCGGGGTGCCGAGCGTGCCCCGGAAGTACTTCTGGGCGACGATGTTCGTCGCGTTCTGCGACCAGGTGAGAGGGAATTCCACGTCGCGCTGCTCGAAGGCGTTGCCGCCCTCCTTGTAGTTCGGGATGACCGCGTCCCGGCGCTCCCACTTGATCTCCTCGTAGGGGTGGACCCCATCGCGCGTGAAGTACCGCTTGAACGACAGGCCCGAACCCGCCCGGACGTCTCCCTGCTTGGTCGCCACCTCGAACTCCCCTTCCCCGGCATCGCCGGCACACCGTGAACCCGACGGGAACCTACCCACCGGGAATGACAGGCGCGTGATTCTGCGCCCGCGGGGCGCGTCCGTCAACGTCCTCGGGTCAAGATATCGTGGGCCGAAACGGTCTCACCCACAAGATGTAGGGGCCGCGCGCGTTCCCGCAGGTCAGGGCGTGCGGGTCTTGGCGGACTTCTTGCGGAGCATCCCGAGCTCCCGGGCGAAGTCGCTCGGAGCCTGGAAGTCCTTGTAGACGCTCGCGAACCGGAGGTAGGCGACCTCGTCGACCTTGGCGAGCTGGCCGAGGATCTCGATGCCCACCCGCTCGGAGGTCACGCGGGGACCCCGACGGCGGAGGCGGTCCTCGACCCGGCCCACGACGGCAGCCACCTGCTCCTCGGTGACCGGGCGGTTCGCCACGGCCTTCTGGATGCCCGAGAGGACCTTGCTCCGGTCGTAGGGCTCGAACGTCCCGTTGCGCTTCACGACGGTGATCCCGAGCTCCTCGACCCGCTCGAAGGTCGTGTAGCGCCGGCCGCAGGCCAGGCACTGGCGCCGCCGGCGGACGGCCTCCCCCCCGTCCGCCGAGCGGGAGTCGATGACCTTGTCGTCCTCACGTCCGCACCAGGGACACCGCATGGGGCCTCGCCACAAGATGTTGTGCCGGGGCCAAGCATACCGGCCGGGATGGTCGGCCGCGGCCTAGCGGGCAGGGATGACCAGGGCCTGGCCGGGCTGGAGATCTCCCGACCGCACCCCGTTGGCCTCGGCGATCGCGTCCACGACCACCCGGGGGTCCTCCCCGGGCGCGACCGCCTCGGCGATCGACCAGAGGCTGTCCCCGGCGTGCACGACGTAGGTCTCGGCGGCGACGCGGACCGAGCGCTCGCCGGACACGGCTGCCCTCAGGGGGGCCAGCCAGGGGGCGACGACCACCGCGGCCACGAGGGTCACGGCGATCCGACGGCGAACGTACGTTCGTTCCATGGACCGCATGGTATCGAACGCCTGTTCGGATGCAAGCACCCCATCGAACATATGTTTGCCTTCCCTCCTGCCCGGTGCTACCGTCCCGAACCTAGGAGGAGGGTCTGACATGTCCCCATCGAGCACGAGCCCGGCGGCCACGGCCGCCCCGACGGCGCGGCAGCGCCGCATCCTGGACTTCATCGCCCGGACGGTGCGCGAGCGCGGGTACCCGCCGACCGTCCGGGAGATCGGCGAGGCCGTCGGCCTCACCTCGTCCTCCAGCGTCCATGCCCAGCTCGAGAACCTCGAGCGCCTGGGTCTGCTGCGTCGCGACCCGACGAAGCCCCGCGCCATCGGTCTCGCCGAGGTCGAAGCCTCGGGCCCCCGGTCGCCGGAAGGCACGGTTCCCCTGCTCGGACGGATCGCGGCCGGCTCCCCGATCCTGGCCACGGAGAACGTCGAGGACCACCTGCGGGTCCCGCAGGGCTACGCCGACGGCGGCGAACACTTCGCGCTCCGCGTCGCGGGCGATTCGATGATCGGCGCGGGCATCCTCGACGGCGACGTCGTCGTCGTCCGCCGACAGGACGATGCGCGCGACGGTGACATCGTGGCAGCGCTCCTCCCCGGTCCGGCGGAGGACGAGGCCACCGTGAAGCGCCTGCGCCGTGATCAGGGCCGCGTGATGCTCGTCCCGGAGAACCCCGCCCTGGCGCCGTTCGAGATGCGCGACGGTCGGATCGTCGGGACCGTCACCGCGGTCCTGCGCAAGCTCTAGGACGCGTCCGAGATCACGAACGCGCGCGCGAGCGCGAGTTCCCGGTCGCCGATGCGCGCACGGACCAGGGTGCCGTCATCGGTCGGTTCCTCGGAGATGACCTCCGCTTCCCGGTGCAGGTGCGCCACGACGTCCTCGCGGCCGTACGGCACGAGGAGTTCCACGACGTAGGGCGGCCGGGGCACCGCGTCCGCCAGGCGGACCACGAGCCCCTCGATCCCCTCCCCCGTCCGCGCGGAGATCTCGACCGCATGGGGGAACCGTTCCGCCAGCCGTCGGCGGCCGTCCTCGTCCACGAGGTCGATCTTGTTGAGCGCGACGATCTCGGGGACGGTGCCCGCGCCGATCTCGCCGAGCACGCCGCGGACCGCCTCGATCTGGCGGAGCACCTCGGGGGAGGACGCGTCGGCGACGTGCAGGACGAGCGAGGCGGTGGCCACCTCCTCGAGCGTCGACCGGAACGCCTCCACGAGCTGGTGCGGGAGTTTGCCCACGAACCCGACGGTGTCGGAGCGGACCGCGGCGCGACCGCCGGGGAGGTCGAGCCGACGCGTCGTCGGATCGAGCGTGGCGAAGAGCTGGTCGGCCACCAGCACGTCGGCCGCCGTGAGGGCGTTCATGAGCGTGGATTTCCCGGCGTTCGTGTAGCCGGCGATCGCGATCTGCGCGATGCCCGACCGGATGCGACCGGAGCGCTTCACGTCGCGCGTACGCGCGAGGTCCTTGAGATCGCGCTTGAGCTTCGAGATGCGGCGGCGGATGTGCTGGCGGTCCACCTCGAGCTTCGTCTCCCCCGGGCCACGCGTCCCGATGCCGCCACCGAGACGCGACATCGCCTCGCCCCATCCCCGCAGGCGAGGAAGGAGGTAGTTGAGCTGCGCGAGTTCCACCTGCGCCTTGCCCTCGCGCGAGCGCGCGTGGAGGGCGAAGATGTCGAGGATCAGGGCCGTGCGATCGATGACCTTCGTGCGCAGGCGTTCCTCGAGGTTCCGCAGCTGACCGGGCGAGAGCTCGTCGTCGAAGATCACGGCCGCGGCACGCATCGCGTGGACGGCGCGGTGGATCTCGTCCACCTTGCCCCGACCGACGAACGTGGCGGGATCCGGATCGGGACGCGTCTGCACGATGCGTTCCACGGGTTCGGCGCCCGCGGAGTCCGCGAGCGCCGCGAGTTCGTCCAGGTCGCCGGGCTGCATCCCGGGCCCGACGCCCACGAGGATCGCGCGCTCGCGGACCCGCGGGCGCCACGTCGCCGAGAGCGGCGACTCGATGCTGCCGCCCTCGTGGACCCCGCGGCGGGACCGGTCCTTCGTCACAGCACCGCCCGCAGGCGGTCCATCGCCTCGTCGATCCGGTCGTCGGGGGCGGTGAGCGAGAATCGGACGAACCCCTCGCCCCGGTCGCCGTACCCGTTCCCCGGGGCGACGAAGACGCCCGCCCGGTCGAGGAGGCGATCGGCGAAGCCCGTGGAGGTCTCCCCCGCGGGCACCGGGACCCAGACGTAGCAGGACCCGAGCGGCGCGCGGAGGTTCCACCCGAGTCCGTTCAGCGTCCCCACGATCGTGTCGCGGCGGCGACGGTAGATCGCCCGCAGCGCGTCGAGGTCGGCCTCGGGCGTGGCGAGGGCCGCCTCGGCCGCGCGCTGGATCGCCGTGAACTGCCCCGAGTCGAGGTTGGTCTTCACGACACCGAGCGCGCGGATCGCGGCCGCCGAACCGACCACCCAGCCGATCCGCCACCCGGTCATGTTGTAGACCTTCGAGAGGGACCCGAACTCGATCGCGACGTCCTTCGCCCCGGGGACCTGGAGGACCGAGGGCGCCACGTAGCCGTCGAAGGTGATCTCGGAGTACGCGTTGTCGTGGACGAGGAGCAGGTCGCGCTCGCGGGCGAACGCGACGGCCTCCTCGAAGGTCGAGAGGTCGCACACGGCTGCCGTGGGGTTCGTCGGGAAGTTGAGCCACAGGAGCTTCGTCCGGTCCGACACGGGCGCGGCGGCGAGGTCGGGCAGGAACCCCCGCTCCTCGGGCATCGGGAGCGCGACCGGGGTTCCACCGGCGAGCCGGGTCGACATCGCGTAGACGGGATACCCCGGATCGGGGACCAGGGCCTCGTCCCCCGGATCCACGAAGGCGAACGAGAGGTGACCGAGGCCCTCCTTGGAACCGATGAGCGCCATCACCTCCGTCTCGGGGTCGAGATCGACGCCGAAGCGGCGTCGGTACCAGGCGGCGACCGCACCGCGGAACGCGCCGCTCCCGGTGTAGCCGGGGTACCGGTGCGTCGACGGATCGAGCACCGCCTCGCGCAGGGCCTCGACGACGTGCGGCGGCGTCGGCAGGTCGGGATCGCCCACGCCGAGCGAGATGACGTCCACGCCCTCGGCGCGCTTGGCGGCGAGGCGACGATCCAGTTCGGCGAAGAGGTAGGGCGGGATCGACGTGACGCGCATGGCGGGCCTCACGCGAGCCCCCGCTCGTGGAGCCACGATGTCGGGATCGTCGCGTCGAAGGACCGCTCGGCCGTGCCCGTGAGGTAGACCTGGTCGGCGGCGCGCTCGACGAGGAGGTCGCCTCCGGGGAAGCGCACCGTCGCGGTCGCATCGACGAGGCCGGCCTCGTTGGCCGCCACCAGCGCGGCGCACGCCCCCGTCCCGCAGGCCCGCGTCTCGCCGATCCCGCGTTCCCAGACGCGCGCGACGAGGTCAGCACCGACGACCGTCACGAACTCCACGTTCACGCCCTCGGGGAACCGGGCGTCGCGCTCGATCGCGGGCCCGGCGGTCCCGACGAGCTCGTCATCGGCCGGTCCGTCGAGGAGCAGCACGAGGTGCGGGTTCCCCATCGAGACGGCCGAGGCGGTGAAGTCGCGACCGCCGACCGAGAAGGATCGTCCGAGGAAGAGACCGCTCGCGTCGCGCATCAGCACGCGGGCAGCGTCGAGGTCCGGCGCGCCCATGCCGACGGTCGCGCTCGCGACGCGTCCATCGATGAGTTCCGTCGTGACGGTGCGCCGACCCGCCCGCGTGCCCACGGTGAGTTCCTCGCGACCGTGACCACGGTCCGCCAGGAACGCGGCGACGCAGCGGATCCCGTTCCCGCACATCTCGGCGAGCGAACCGTCGGCGTTGCGGTAGTCCATGAAGACGTCGGCGCCGTCCGGATCGGGCGCGACGCGGATCGCGCCATCGGCGCCGACCCCGGTGCGGCGATCGCAGAGCGCTGCGGCCAGCGCGGCGGAGAGCGGGCGCCGCCCCTCGAGGTCGAGGAGCATGACGAAGTCGTTGCCGGTCCCCTGGTACTTGGAGACGTCGAGGCCCGTCACGGTGCGAGGTACCCGACGAGGTCGTCGACGATCGCGGCGGCGCCGTCATCGGCGCGGAACCAGCGGATCCGCGGGTCGCGGCGGAACCAGGCCATCTGGCGGCGCGCGAGGGCGCGGGTGCGCTTCACGGTCGCCGCGATCGCCTCCTCGATGGAGCACTCCCCCCGCAGGTGAGCAGCGACGGCAGCGTAGCCGATGGCCTGTCCGGAGGTCCGGTGACCGAGGTGACCGGACGCGAGGAGGCGTCGCACCTCATCGACGAACCCCGCCGCGAGCATCCCGTGCACCCGTTCCGCGATGCGTCGGTCGAGGATCTCACGGGGAACGTCGACGCCCGCGACGCGGACACGCTCCGCCGGGTAGGCATCCCACTCCCCGGCGAACGACGAGAACGGGCGACCGGTGAGCGTCGCCACCTCGAGGGCGCGGACGGTCCTGCGGAGGTTGCCCGGTTCGATCTTGGCCGCGGCGATGGGGTCCGACGCCGCGAGGCGCGCGTGGAGCCCGCGGGCGCCGACGGTCGCCGCCTCGGCCTCGAGGCCGGCGCGCACCGACGCGTCGGTCGCCGGGAAGGCGAGTCCGTCGGCGACCGCGCGCAGGTACAGGCCCGAGCCGCCGCCAGGCGCTGGAATCGCTGGACCGAGAAGGACTCCCCCGGCTCCGCGACGTCGATCAGGTGGTGCGGGACGCGGGCGAGGTCGGCGGGCGACGGCTTCGCGGTGCCGATGTCCATCCCGCGGTACAGGAGCATGGAGTCCACCGAGACGATCTCGGCGCCGATCCGCTCGGCGACGGCGAGACCCGCCGCCGTCTTGCCGGATGCGGTCGGTCCGACGAGGGCGAGGAGCGTCATCCGACCGTGGCGGGCACGCGCTCGCCGACGAGGTGGTGCGGGTGCGCCGACACGATGCGCACGTCGAGGTAGACCCCCGGTGACTCGTCGCCGTCGAGGTGGACGACGCGGTTCGTCCTGGTGCGCGCGAGGAGCCCGCCCTTGCGACCGGTTCCCTCGACGAGGACCTCCTCGGTGCGTCCGACGGTCTCGCGCATGCGCTCGAGGGCGATGCCCTCCTGGAGCGCGAGCAACCGGTCGAAGCGTTCCTGGACGACCTCCTTCGGGATCTGCCCCTCGAAGGATGCGGCGCGCGTCCCGGGGCGTGGCGAGTACTGGAACGTGAAGGCCTGGTCGAACCGCGCCGCCTCGACGACGCGCAGGGTCTCGCCGAAGTCCACCTCCGTCTCGCCGGGGAACCCGACGATGATGTCGGTGGTGACCGCGATGCCCGGGACGCGGTCGCGGATGCGCTCCAGCCAGCCCAGGTAGCGCTCCGACCGGTACGAGCGCTGCATCGCCGAGAGGATGCGATCGGACCCGCTCTGCAGCGGGAAATGGATGTGCTCGCAGACCGACGGGCAGGACGCGATCGCGTCCACGACGTCCTCGGTGAAGTCGTGGGGATGGGGGCTCGTGAACCGGACGCGCCGGATGCCTCCGACGCCGTCGACCGCGCGGAGGAGGTCCGCGAAGCGCGAGCGGCGGGGCGAGCCCGGGACGTCGAGATCGCGGCCGTACGTGTTCACGTTCTGACCGAGGAGCGTGACCTCGGTCACGCCGCGGGCCGCGAGGCCCTGCACCTCCGCGAGGATCTCGCCGAGGGCCCGCGAGCGCTGGGGGCCGCGCACGAGCGGCACGATGCAGAACGTGCACGCGTTGTCGCAGCCCACGGCGATCGACACCCACGCCGTGTGGGCCGCGTCCCGCGCCGCGGGAAGGCCGCTCGCGAAGGTCTCGGTCGCCTCGCGGACGTCCATCTGGGGCCCCTCCGCGGCCGAGCGCCGGAGGAGGTCGAGGAGCCCCGGCAGGGCGTGGGTCCCCACCACCACGTCCACCCACGGAGCGCGTCGCATGATCTCGCCCTGGTCCTTCTGGGCCAGACACCCCGCGACGACGATCCGCACGGCGGGGTTCGCGTCCTTCACGGGCCGCAGGTGACCGAGGTTCCCGTAGAGACGGTTGTCGGCGTTCTCGCGAACCGCGCAGGTGTTCAGGACGATGACCTCGGCCTCGCCCACGTCCTGCGTGCGGAGCATGCCGTCGGCCTCGAGCACGCCCGCGATCCGTTCGGAATCGTGCTCGTTCATCTGACAGCCGTACGTCTGGACCAGGTAACGGCGTTCCATCGGTCAGCGGGCGAACTCGGTTGCCCTGGTCTCTCGGACGACGGTGATCTTGATCTGACCCGGGTACTGGAGCTCCTCTTCGACCTGCTTGGCGATGTCGCGCGCGAGGATCTGGGCCGCCACGTCGTCGATGTCCTGGGGCTTGACCATGACCCTGACGTCACGCCCCGCCTGCATCGCGTAGGTCTTCTCGACGCCGGGGTAGGAGGAACAGATCTCCTCGAGCCGGTGGAGGCGCTTGACGTAGGTCTCGAGGCTCTCGCGGCGGGCGCCGGGGCGCCCCGCGGAGATCGCGTCGGCGATGTGGGCAAGCACCGCGTCGATCGTGCGCTGCTCGACCTCGCCGTGGTGCGCCTCGATGCAGTGCACCACCGGTTCGCTCTCCCCGAGTCGTCGCGCGATCTCGGCGCCGATGATCGCGTGGGAGCCCTCGACCTCGTGGCTCACGGCCTTCCCGATGTCATGCAGGAACGCGCCGCGCTTGGCGATCTTCGGATCGACGCCCAGTTCCGCGGCGATCGACGAGGCGATCTGCGCCGATTCCACCAGATGCCGCAGCACGTTCTGGCCGTAGGACGTCCGGTACTGGAGCTGGCCGAGGAGGCGGACCAGTTCGGGGTGGAGGTCCGTGATGCCGACCTCCAGCGTGGCGTCCTCGCCCGCACGACGGATGCGCTCCTCGATGTCGCGCTGGCACCGCTCGTGCACCTCCTCGATCCGCGCGGGATGGATGCGCCCATCGGCCACCAGGAGCTCGAGGGTCATCCGCGCCACCTCCCGGCGGACCGGGTCGAAGCAGGACAGGACGACCGCCTCGGGCGTGTCGTCGATGATGAGGTTCACGCCGGTCACGGATTCGAAGGCGCGGATGTTGCGGCCCTCCCGCCCGATGATCCGTCCCTTCATGTCCTCCGAGGGGAGCGTGAACACGGAGACGCTCGAATCCGCGGTCTGTTCCGTGGCGACCCGCTGGATCGCGACGGTCACGATCTTCCGGGCGCGCTCCTCCCCGTCCTCCCGTGCACGCTGCTCGATCTCCCGCACGGTGACCATGGCTTCACGTCGCGCCTGGTCGACCACCTGCGCGAGGATCGCGTCCTTGGCCTCCTGGGACGTCATCTGGGCGACCTTCTCGAGCGCGAGGCGGTGCTGTTCGTTCGCGTGCTGGAGCTCCTCACGCACGAGCCGCAGCTGGTGGTCGCGGTCGTTCAGTTCCTCGGTCCGGCGCTCAACCTCCGCCAGCTTGCGCTCGTAGGTCTCCTCCCGGACCGCGGCGCGCTGCTCGGCGCGCGTCATCTCCTCACGGCGGGTGCGGAGGTCGTCCTCGGTCTCCCGCCGGAGCGCGCCGATCGTGTCGGTGGCCTCGACGAGTGCCTCGCGGGTGATGCGCTCCGCTTCGCGCTCGGCCTCGAGGACGAGACGCTGCGCGCGACTCTCCGCGGACCCGATCGTCCGACCCGCGCCGACGGCACGCACGGCGAACCCGACACCGATGCCGACGACGAGGGCCGCGAGAGCGACCGCCGCTTCCATCCGCCCACCCCTTCCATCACGTAGGGAGACGGAAGGCCACGGGGCCCGCCGGACGCGTGCGAAAACCGATCTAGGGCGTGGGACGGCCC
>JBJTHT010000188.1:0-4883 GCA_046094605.1 Actinomycetota bacterium
GGGTCACCGACGGGTTCCTCGCTGCGTTCGGCGATCGGCGCGTCATCGACGCGCCGATCGCCGAGAACCTGATCGTGGGCGCCGCCGTCGGGATGGCGCTGAACGGCCTGCGGCCCGTGGCCGAGATCGAGTTCGCGGACTTCATCCATCCCGCGTTCGACCAGATCCTCTCCGAGGTCGCGCGGATGCGCTACCGCTCGAAGGGGACGTTCGGGCTCCCCCTCGTGATCCGCGCGCCCTGGGGTGGCGGGGTGCACGGCGGCCTGTACCACTCGCAGTCGATCGAGGCCTTCTACGCGCATATCCCCGGCATCAAGGTGGTCGTCCCGTCGACGCCGGCGGACGCCGCGGGGATGCTGCGCGCGGCGATCGCCGACCCCGACCCGGTCCTGTTCCTCGAACACAAGCGCACCTACCGGCTCGTGAAGGGCGAGGTTCCCGACGGTCGCCACACGGTGCCGATCGGTCCCGCCGCCGTCGTGCGCAGCGGCGACGACCTCTCCGTGTTCGCCTACGGCCTGATGCTCCACCACTGCGTCGAGGCGGCGGAGCGGCTCGCCGGTGAGACCGGGCTGCAGGCCGAGGTCGTCGACGTGCGGACGCTCCAACCGCTCGACCGCGGGACGATCGTCGCCTCGGCGCGACGCACCGGCAAGGCGCTCGTCGTCCACGAGGACAGCCGGTCCTTCGGCGCCGGCGCGGAGATCGCCGCCACGATCGCCGAGGAGGCGTTCTTCGACCTCGATGCGCCCCCCGTGCGCCTCGCGGGCCCCGACGCGCCGGCGATGCCCTTCGCGGTCGGCCTCGAGCACGCGTACCTGCTCGACGCCGAGCGCGTCTACGAACGCATGCTCGAACTGGCCCGATTCTGAGCCCCGCTAGACTCCCCGCGTGAGCGCGCGCGAGCACAACCCCCACGGACGGCGGCTCCATCTCCCGCTCCTGGACCCTGCGGGCGACGGGACCGACGGACCGAAGCCGCCCTGGCTCAAGGTCCGTCTCGCCACCGGACCGAACGTCGCCGAGCTGCGGTCCATCATGCGTGGACGCTCGCTGCACACGGTCTGCGAGGAGGCGTCCTGCCCCAACCTCGGCGAGTGCTGGGAGGAGCGCGAGGCGACGTTCCTCATCCTCGGTGACACGTGCACGCGGCGCTGCGGCTTCTGCGACGTGCGCACCGGCAAGCCCGAGGCGGTGGACGAAGGGGAACCGGCCCGCATCGC
Source organism: Actinomycetota bacterium (assembly GCA_046094605.1). Classification (GTDB taxonomy): domain Bacteria; phylum Actinomycetota; class UBA4738; order UBA4738; family HRBIN12; genus JBJTIF01. Next base: position 1,224 of record JBJTHT010000188.1, read on the forward strand.
CGACGCGGTGCGCGCGATGGGCCTGCGGTTCGTGGTCCTCACCGGCGTGGCGCGCGACGATCTCGCCGACGGTGGCGCGCGCATCTGGGCGGCGACGATCCGCGCGGTGCGCGAGGCCATCCCCGGCTGCGGCGTCGAGGTGCTCCCCTCGGACTTCAAGGGCGGCGAGCGCGACATCGCGACGGTGATCGCGGCCGAACCCGACGTCTTCGCCCACAACCTGGAGACGGTCCGTCGGCTCCACGACCGGATCCGCCCCGCGTTCGGCTACGTGCGCTCGCTCGAGGTGGTGCGCATCGCCAAGCGCCTCCGCGCCGGCCAGGTGACGAAGTCGAACCTGATCCTGGGGATGGGCGAGCGTCCCGAGGAGGTCGCCGAGGCGCTCCGCGACCTGCGCGACGCGGGGTGCGACCTCGTGACGATGGGCCAGTACCTGCGACCGACACGCCACCACCTGCCGGTCGATCGCTGGGTGGCGCCCGAGGAGTTCGCCGAGCACAAGCGCGTCGGCGAGGCGATGGGGATCCCGCACGTCGAGGCGGGTCCGCTCGTGCGCAGCTCGTACCACGCCGGCGCGCAGCACCGCCGCGCCCTCGCGGCGCTCGCGCTCGCGGGGGAAGGTGGAGGAGCCGGCCTGTAAGCCGGATCCTGTCCCGACCCTCTCGGGTCGGTGGCGACCATCTCTCTCGGCGCCTCGCGGCGCCGCGGCGACGTCCCCCGTACGGCGGGCGTCAGCACGTGCGGTCGACCCGGGGACTCGGGCGGGCCGCCCTCGAACGTCCCCTGCTTGACCTTGCTCCGGGTGGGGCTTGCCGAGCCGGACCGGTCACCCGAGCCGCTGGTGAGCTCTTACCTCACCGTTTCACCCTTACCTCTCGCGAGGCGGTCTGCTCTCTGTTGCGCTGTCCGCGAGGTCGCCCCCGCCTGGCCTTTCGCCAGCACCCTGCCCTGTGGAGTCCGGACTTTCCTCGAGCCGAAGCCCGCGGCCGCCCGGCCGGCTCCTCCGCAGCGAGTATAGGCATCCCCCACGCGTAGGATGCCGCCCATGCGCCGCTCGCGTTCCGTCGTCGCCGCGGCGATGCTCACCGCGATCCTCCTCGGCGGCGCGTGTTCGTCGGCCCCCGGTCGCCCTGCCGCGCCCAACGCCATGGAACAGGTGCTCCCGGCGGCCGCGCTCGACGTCGCGGCGATCCGCTCGACCGCGCTGGCGTTCGTGCGCGCTTACGCCGACACCGCGTCCGATCAGGGCCTCGCGCTCTCCCGGCTCGTCGTCGGACCGGCGCTCTCGGAGTGGACCCGCTGGCTCGCGGTCCAGAACGGTCAGTTCGACGGGATGATCGCCGGAGACGCCCAGATCGAGGATGCGACGTTCGTCGCCATCGCGAGCACCGAGCGCTACGACGCCGCGCAGGTGCTCCTCCGCGCGAGCGTGACGTTCCGCTACCGACCGTTCGGAGCGGAACCGTTCGAACGCACGCGCGTCCTCGATGGGCCGATGACGCTCGTCCGCACCGGGCTCGAGGACTGGCGCGTCATCGACCTGACGCGCGACGGACTCGCTCTCTCCGACGGGGTCCGGGATCTCGGCGACGAGCGGGTGACGGCCGACGGTCTCACCGTGGAACTCCATTCCGCGTTCCTCTTCACCGCGGGCTGGCAGTTCAACGTGACGGTGGAGAACGCGACGGGTGGCCCGGCCCGCCTCGACGGGGTGACGCTCACGACCGGCGCGGGGCGGGTGGACGGGGTCGCGACGGGGCCGCTCCTGTCGATCCCGCGGGCGACCGGCGCCATCGGCATCTTGGCGTTCGCCGCCGGCGACGACCTCACGGAGCCATCCTTGGAGCTGCGCTTCGCGACCGACCAGGGACCGGTCGTCCTCCGCGTCGATCTCGCCGCGACGATCGGCGATCTGCCGGGCGCGAGCCCGACGCCCGAACCCACGATCTAGTCGCGCCGGGCGAGCCACCGATCCACGCCGAGGTTGGCCAGGCGGTCGGCCTCGCGATTGCGTTCGCGCGGGATGTGCTCGAGGTCCACGCGGTCGAACGCGATCATGAGGGCGCGGGCCGTCGCGTGCAGGGGCTTGAGGCCGGCGTTGCGGACCTTGAACCGCCCGGCCAGCTGCTCGATCAGGAGCTTGCTGTCGGAGCGCAGCAGGATGCTCCGCGCGCCGAGTTCGCGGGCCCGCTCGAGCCCGGCGATCGCCGCCCGGTACTCGGCGACGTTGTTGGTGGCCACGCCGATCCCCTCGGCGATCTCGGCGACGGTCTCCCCCGCGGCGTCGGTGATGTGGACGCCGAAGCCCGCGGGGCCCGGGTTCCCCCGCGCGGCGCCGTCGCAGGCGACGATCACGCGAGGATGAGGATGCGCCGGCAATGCTCGCAGCGACGGACGCCGTCGGACCGGCGGATGCGGTCGAGTTCCATCGCGGAGAGGGCCTCGTGGCAGGCCTGGCAGACACCGTCCACGAGCGCGGCGGCGCCCACGCCGTGCTTGTGCGCGCGCAGGTCGTCGTAGAGCTCGAGCACCTCGGCGTCCACGAGGGTCACGGCCGTCGTGCGCTCGGCGGCGAGGCCGACGAGGTCCGCCTCGATGCGGTCGAGCTCGGCGTCGGCCTCGCCGCCGAGCGCCGCCAGCGCCTCGCGGGCCTGCGACACCTCGCGGTCGGCCTCCGTCGCCGTGGCCTCGAGCTCCTCGCGGCGCTCGAGGAGCACGAGCAGGTCGTCCTCGGTCCGCGACTTCCGCTGGCCGATGTTCGCGATCTCGTGCTGGATCGCGTCGAGTTCCTTGGGGTTCGAGATCTGTCCGCCGTAGAGGCGGGTCTTCTCGGCCTCGGCGCGACGCGCGAGCGTGTCGACCTCGTGTTCGAGGCGCTGCTGATCGCGACCGAGGGCATCGATCTCGAGTCGCAGTTCGCCCAGGACCGATTCACCTCGCTCCATGACCGCGCGCGCCGCGCGGATCTCCTCGCCGGCCTCGAGCTGGGCACGCCGGTGCTCGAGGCGGGCGATCGCGCTGTCGATGCGCTGGAGGTCGAGCAGCGGGTCCACGCCCGAAGGGTACCGGAGGGCGCGGACGGCGGCGGGTGGGCGCTGCAGGACTCGAACCTGCGACATCTGCCTTGTAAGGGCAGCGCTCTGGCCAACTGAGCTAAGCGCCCGCGGAGGCCAAGGATAGACGCTTCAGCCGACGCGGGCGGGGCTCGCGTCGTGCTCGGCGGCGAGCCACGCGTACGCCTCGTCCTCCTGGGCGAAGTGCAGGCGCAGGACGGCGTGCAGGCCGTAGAGCACGCGGCGCAGATCCACGAGGTCGGATGCCGTCGGCCCCTCCGGCGGGAGGTCGTCGTGCAGGTGGCCGAAGAGCCGCGAGAGGTGCTCGATCTCCATGTGGGCCCGTTCCATCGAGCCCATCGACTCGACGCTCCCGAGGACCTTCGCGACGACCGGGTAGACCGCGGCCTCCTCCTCCACCTCGTGCTGCGGGAGCCGCTCGAGGAGGAACCAGCGCAGCTGTGCGAGCTGGTCGCGCGCCTCGGCGGGTGGGAGGACGTCGAGGCGATCGGCCACCGTGCGCAGACGCTGCACCCACGGGACGAACTCGCGGTGTTCGGCACGGAACCGCTCCGCGACGTCGGTCCCGGGTCCGCGGACGGGGCGG
>JBJTHT010000189.1:0-3817 GCA_046094605.1 Actinomycetota bacterium
GTCCCGGGACGGGCCGCCCGGATGCGTGATGTCGTCGTGTGGTCCCGCCGACACCGCCGGTCACGCTAGGTCGGCGAGGTGTCGGTCCGGCGACGACCGCGGGACGGCCCGGCGAAACCCGGATGAACGCTCCGGGCCCGCGGGCGCCCCGACCTAGACTCGCCACGTGGGCACGACGGAACTCCTCCTCGCGGCCGCCTGCCTCGTCGCGATCGTCGTCGCGGTGCGCGCGCGGCGAAGCGCCGGGCACGACGCCGACGCGGTCGCCCGCGCGGACCGCGCGCGCGCGGCGTCGCAGGAGGCGCTCGACGCCGAGCGGACGGCGCGGGGTGACCTCCTCGCAGCGATCGACGCGATGGAGGACGGCGTCGTGCTCTTCGGCGCCGACGGCGCGGTGCTCGAGGCCAACGCGGCCGCGGAACGGCTCCTCGCCGGTCGGCCGTCCGCCGCGGCGGCGCTCGCCCCCGTCGCCCTCCAGGGACTCGTGGCCGCCGCGGCGGACGGCCCCGCGGTGCTCGACCTCGAGGTGGGCGCGCCGACCCGCGTCCTGCGCGGGTCGGCGCGCCGCAGCGGCGACGCGGGCCAGGTGCTCCTCGTCCTGCGCGACGTGACCGACGCGGTGCGCATCGACGCGATCCGGCGCGACTTCGTGGCCAACGCCTCGCACGAACTGAAGACGCCGGTGGCGACGATCCGCGCGACCGCCGAGACGCTCGGGGCGGCGGCGGTGGACGATCCGGCCGCGGTCTCCGCGTTCGCCGCGCGCATCGAGGACGAGGCGGTGCGCCTGGCGCGGATCGTCGCGGACCTGCTCGACCTCTCCCGCCTCGAGGGCGGGAGCGACCTCGTCGGCGAGGCGGACCTCGCGGCGATCCTCGCCGAAGAGGCCGCGCGTCTCGCGCCCGAGGCCGCGGCGGCGACGGTCGAGCTCACCACCGGCGGCGGCGCGACCGCGCGGGTGCGCGGGAGCGAGCGCGACCTCGCGCTCCTGGTGCGCAACCTCCTCGACAACGCCGTGCGCTACGCGACCGAGGGCGGCCACGTGCGCGCGAGCGTCACCGCGGCGGACGGCGAGGTCGTCCTCGAGGTCGCCGACGACGGCGTGGGCATCCCGACGCGCGACCTGCCGCGCGTCTTCGAACGCTTCTACCGCGTGGACCGCGGGCGTTCGCGCGAGACGGGCGGCACCGGTCTCGGACTCGCGATCGTGCGCCACGTCGCCGAGAACCACGGCGGTCGCGCGACGATCGAGAGCGAACTGGGCCGCGGCACGACGGTCCGCGTTCACCTGCCTCCGCTACGATGAACCCATGAGCCGCCCGTCGGTTCCCGCGCGTCCCTTCACCGTCGCGCTCATCGCCCACGACGGGAAGAAGGACGACATCATCCGCCTCGCGACGGCGAACCAGGAGACGCTCAGGCGCATGCGCCTCCTCGCCACGGCCACCACCGGCGCGCTGCTGCGCACCAAGGTGGGCCTCCCCGTCGAGTGCGTCCTCTCGGGCCCCCAGGGCGGCGACCTCCAGGTCGGCGCGCGCATCGCGGCCGGCGAGGTGGACGCCGTGATCTTCCTGCGCGACCCGCTCATGGCCCACCCGCACGAGCCCGACGTGCAGGCCCTCCTCAAGGTCTGCGACGTGCACGACGTGCCGCTCGCCACCAACGTCGCCTCCGCGAAGCTCCTGCTCGAGCGCCTCGGCGAACTCCGGCCCTGACGGGGCGGGTACCCTGCCCACCGTGACCACGCTCCTCCTCGTCCGCCACGGCCAGGCCGAGACCACCGGCCGGCTCCTCTCCGGCTGGACCCCCGGCGTGCACCTCGCCGAGGAGGGTCGCCGTCAGGCCGAGGGCCTCGTGGAACGCCTGCGCGGCGTGTCGATCGACGCGATGTACGCGAGCCCGCTCGAGCGGTGCCGCGAGACCGCGGCACCGCTCGAGCGGGACCGCGGCCTGAAGGCCACCGTCCGCAAGGACGTCGGTGAGATCGGCTTCGGCGACTGGACCGGCCAACCGCTCGCGCGCCTGGCGAAGAACCGCCTGTGGTCGCGCGTGCAGTTCCTCCCCTCGCGGATGCGCTTCCCCAACGGCGAGTCCTTCGCCGAGGCGCAGGCCCGCGCGGTCGCCGCGCTCGAGGCGATCGTCGCGGAGCACCCGCGCGGGACCGTCGCGGTGTTCTCGCACGCCGACCTGATCCGTCTCGTCCTGGCGCACTACCTCGGGACGCACCTCGACCTGTTCCAGCGGATCCACGTCGACACCGCGTCGGTCTCGGCCGTGCGCCTCGGCGACGGGATGCCGATGATCCTCACGGTGAACCACACGGGCGACCTGCACGCGCTGCGCGCGCGGCCGCGACCCCGCCGGAAGGCCTCCACGCGGCGACCGAAGGGAGCACGACGATGACGCTCTACGAACTCGGCGACGTCCACCGCATCACCACCGGCGCGATCGGGGAACCGGGCGAGCGCGTGTTCTTCCTCCAGGTGGATGCCGACGCCGCCACCTACGCGATCACCGTGGAGAAGCAGCAGGTGCTCCTGCTCGCCTCCTCCGTGCGCGAGCTGCTCGCGACGGTGGGCCTGTCGACGATGGAGCGCGACGACGACGAGGGGATGGAACTGCGCCTGCCGGTGGACCCGCTCTGGCGCGCGGGACGCCTCTCGCTCGGCTACGACGAGCCGCGCGACCGGTTCGTCCTCGAGATCGAGGAGATGGTCGTCGAGGACGAGGACGAGGACGCGGAACCCGAGGAACCCGACCTGGTCCGCCTGTCCGCGACGCGCGAGATGATGCTCGCCCTCGCGGTGCACGGCGAGGAGGTCGCGTCGCGCGGACGGCCGACGTGCCAGTACTGCGGGAACCCGATCGACCCCGACGGCCACGTCTGCCCCGCGATGAACGGGCACTCGAAGGACCACTGATGGCCGCCGCCGCGGACCGCATGGTGGTCCTCGGCGCGCTGCGGCGGGCCTCGAACGCGACGCTCCTCGTGCGCCTGGGCGAGGAGGAGGACGCGCCGCTCGCGATCTACAAGCCGCGCGCGGGCGAACGCCCGCTCTGGGACTTCCCCGACGGGACGCTCTGCGCGCGCGAGGTCGCCGCGAGCCTCGTCGCGCGGGAACTGGGCTGGCCGACCATCCCGACGACCGTCCTCGCCGAGGGTCCGTACGGCGAGGGGTCGTTGCAGGACTTCGTCGCGTTCGACCCCGACCAGCACTTCTTCACGCTGCGCGAGGAGCACGACGCGGACCTGCGACGCCTCGCCGCGTTCGACGTCGTCGTCAACAACGCCGATCGCAAGGGCGGCCACGTCCTGCTCGCCGACGAGGGCATCGTCGCGATCGACCACGGGCTGTGCTTCCACGTCGAGACGAAGCTGCGCACGGTGATCTGGGACTTCGCCGGGGAACCGCTCCCCGACGGCGTCCCCGACGACCTGCGGCGCCTCGACGCCGCGCTCGCCGACGGGGCGCTGCGCGCCGACCTCGACGCGCTCCTGGCCGCCGAGGAGATCGAGGCAACGCGCGCGCGCATCGGCGACCTCCTCGCGGCGGGCGTGTACCCGATGCCCGACGAGGAGGGCCTCTACCCGCCGTACCCGTGGCCGCCGCTGTGAGGGTGGCGGCGGCGACCGTCGCGTCGCCGGTCGGCCGGCTCGTCGTCGCGGCCACCGAGCGCGGGATCGCGCGCATCGCCTTCGACGACGAGCCGGCCGACCGCGTGCTCGAGGACGTCGCCGCCGCCACCCTCACAGCGGCGGCCACGGGTACGGCGGGTAGAGGCCCTCCTCGTCGGGCAGCGGGTACACGCCCGCCGC
>JBJTHT010000190.1:0-3321 GCA_046094605.1 Actinomycetota bacterium
GGTACCTCGCCGCCGGAGAGCACGTAGTCGCCGATCGAGACCTCCTCGGCGGGGAGCCCCTCGACGACGCGTTCGTCCACGCCCTCGTAGCGACCGCACACGAGGACGAGGCGCGGTTCCGCGGCGAGGTCGCGCACGAGGTCCTGATCGAGCCGGCGACCGGCGGGCGAGAGGAGGATCGTGCGGCCACGCTCGGCGCCGAGCGACTCGACGGCGGCGAAGATCGGTTCCGGCTTCATCACCATGCCGGGGCCGCCGCCGAAGGGCTCGTCGTCCACCTGACGATGGCGGTCCTGCGTGAAGTCGCGCGGATCCAGGAACGAGACCTCGACGAGGCCGCGCTCGATCGCGCGTCCGAGGAGGCTCTCCGCGATCGCGCCGCGGAGGATGCCCGGGAAGATCGTGACGACGTCGATGCGCATGCGCCGAGGCTACCCGTGGCGGCGCGGCGGCGGCGTCAGGCCTCGGGCGTCGTGAGGCCCGGGACGTCGCGGACGACGATGCGCTTGGTCGCGATGTCCACCGAGACGAGCAGGTCCCTGAGCACGGGGATCAGGGTCTCCCCCGTCGGTCCGAGGACGCTCCAGATGTCGTTGGCGGGCGAGTGGATCACATCGTCCACCGTGCCGAGGTCGAGCCCGGTGTCGGTCGCGACCGCGCAGCCCACCAGGTCGTGGTCCCACCACCGGCCCTCGGGCAGCGGCGGCGACGAGGAGGCCGGCACCGACACGACGGAACCGGCGAGCGCCGCGGCCGCGTCGCGGTCCCCGACGCCCTCGAACTCGACGATGAGACCGCTCCGGTGGGGACGCGATGCGCGGACACGGAGCGCGCGACCGTCGGGGAGCAGGACCTCCGCGCCGGGCGCGAAGCGGCCCTCGACCTCGGAGAGCACGAGCACGCCGAGTTCCCCGCGGACCCCGTGGGGGCGGACGATGCGGCCGACCGCGACGGTCGGCGCGCCGGTCATTCGGGATCGACGATGTCGACCTGGACGCGCTGGCCGGTGCGGATGGCCGCGGCCTTCACGACCGTCCGGATCGCGCGCGCGAGTCGGCCTGCGCGACCGATGACCTTGCCCATGTCGCTCTCGGCGACGGTGAGTTCGAGCAGGACGCCGCGGTCGTCGACGATCTCCTCGACGTGGACCTTGTCGGGTTCGTCGACGAGTTCCTTCGCGATGAACTCGAGGAGTTCCTTCACGCCTCGGCGCTCGGCTCCTCGGCGGCGGGGGTCTCCACCGCGGGCGTCTCCTCGGCCTCGACCGGCGCCGCGGCCTCGACGGCCTCCGTGGCGGCAGCAGCAGCGGCAGCGGCCTCGGCCTTCGCGGCGGCAGCGGCGGCGGCCTCGGCGGCGGCGGCGGCCTTCTCGCTGATGCGCGGCGGACGCTTCTTCGCCTTCTCGCCGCCGCGTGGCTTGCCCGCGGCGGGACGCTCGGCGATGAACTTCGGCCAGATGCCGACCTTCGTCATGAGGGTGCGAACCGTGGCGCTCGGCTGCGCGCCGACGCGCAGCCAGTGGAGGGCGCGCGCCTCGTCGATCTCGATGCGCGACGGGTCGTCGAGCGGGTGGTACTTGCCGATGTTCTCGATGAATCGGCCGTCGCGCGGCGTGCGCTGGTCGGCCACCACGACGCGGTAGAAGGGACGCCCCTTCGCGCCCAGCCGCCGCAGCCTGATCCTGGTCGTCATCTGCTCTCCTCGATCACCCCGGTCGCCCGGGGAGGTTCCGTCCGAAGCCCTTCGGCATCCGGCCCATCGGGCCACCGCCGCCGAGCACGCTCTTCATCATCTTCCGGGCCTGATCGAACTCCCTGAGCAGGGCGTTCACGTCGGCCGTCGTCGTTCCGGAGCCCTTGGCGATGCGGGCCCGCCGCGAGCCCCCGATGATAGCGGGATTCCGCCGCTCCTCCGGGGTCATGGAACAGATGACGGCCTCGGCCTTCACGAGGCGCCCCTCGTCCACCTGGACCCCCGCCGCGGCGGCCCCGGGGAGCATCGCGAGCACGTCCTGGATCGGCCCGAGGCGGCGCATCTGGCGCAGCTGCTCGAGGAAGTCCTCGAGCGTGAACCGCGCCGTCGCGAGCCGCTCGGCCTGCTCCCGGGCCCTGTCGGCGTCGATCGTCTCCTGCGCCCGATCGATCAGGCCGAGCACGTCCCCCATCCCGAGGATCCGCGACGCCATGCGATCGGGGTGGAACGGCTCGAGCGCCTCCGGGCGTTCGCCCGTGCCGGTGAAGTAGACGGGGCGACCCGTCGCCGCGGCGATCGAGACCGCGGCGCCTCCGCGCGCGTCGCCGTCCACCTTCGTCAGGACGAACCCATCCACGTCGACGGCCTCGCGGAACGCCCGCGCCTGCACGATCGCGTCCTGTCCCGTCATCGCGTCGCACGCCATCACGACGACGTGCGGTGCGATCGCGTCGCGCACCTTCACGGCCTCGCGCATCATCTCCTCGTCCACGTGCAGCCGTCCGGCCGTGTCGACGATGACGAGGTCGACGCCTCGCCGCTTCGCGTCCTCCAGTCCGTGGCGCGCGACGGCGACGGCGTCGCTCCCCTCCGAGACGACGGGCACGCCGATCTCCTCACCCAGCGCGCGCAGCTGCTCCACCGCCGCGGGTCGCCAGAGGTCGGCGGCCACGAGCAGCACCGAGCGACCCTGCGAGGCGAACCGACGCGCGAGCTTCGCCGCGGTCGTGGTCTTCCCGGAACCCTGGACCCCCGCGAGCATCACGACGCCCGGCCGTGCGGACGGCACGGGGAACGCGACGTGCTCCCCGCCGAGGGTGGTCGTCAACTCGTCGCGGACGACCTTCACGACCTGCTGGGCCGGCGTGAGGCTCTTCATGACCTCCTCGGAGAGCGCGCGCTCGCGCACGCGGGCCAGGAGATCGTCGGCGACCTCGACCGCGACGTCGGCCTCGAGGAGTGCGGCGCGCAGGTCGTCGACCGCCGCGTCCACCTGCTTGGGGTGGAGCTTGCCGCGACCGCGGAGTTTCCGGAACACCCCGTCGATCCGCTTCGTCAGCGCGTCGAACATCAGGCCTCCACGAGCCGCGCCGCGAACGCGCGCGCGTCGAACGGTTCGAGGTCGCCGGTCCCCTCGCCCGTACCGACCCAGCGGATCGGCACGCCGAGCGCGTCGCGGACCGCGAGCACGATGCCGCCGGCAGCGGTCCCGTCGAGCTTCGTGAGCGCGACCGCGGTCACACCGGCGGCCTCGGCGAACGCGCGCGCCTGGGCGATGCCGTTCTGGCCGCCGGTCGCGTCGAGGCCGAGGTGGACCTCGTCCGGCGCGCGACCGGCGGCGTGCTCGACG
>JBJTHT010000191.1:0-7337 GCA_046094605.1 Actinomycetota bacterium
ATGCCGGCGCGACCTGGCTCGCGGTCGCGCTCGTCGAGGAGGGGATCGCGCTGCGCGACGCCGGGATCGGGGAACCGGTCCTCGTGCTCTCCGAGGCGCCGCGCTCACCCCGACCGTCCACACGCCGGCCGGCGTCGCGGCCCTCGCCGACGCCGCGCGCGCCCTCGGCGGGCGGTTCCCCGTCCACCTCAAGGTGGACACCGGGATGCACCGCATCGGCGTGTGGCCGCCGTCGTCGGCCGCCGAACTCGCCGCGACGATCGTCGACGCCGGTCTCGAACTCGACGGCGTCTTCACGCACCTCGCGAGCGCCGACGCCGACGAGGCGTTCACGGCGACGCAGCTCGCGCGGTTCCGCGAGGCGCTCGACGGCATCACCGCGCGCGTCGGTCGCCCCCGCGTCGTCCACGCGGCCAACAGCGCCGCGACGCGGCGGTTGCCCGACGCGACCTTCGACCTCGTGCGCGCGGGCATCGCGCTCTACGGCCTCGACGCTGGCGACGACCTCGCGGCGGACCTGCGACCTGCGCTCACGCTCCGCACCCGCGTGACGGCGCTGCGGCGTCTCGACGCGGGGGAGGCCGTCTCGTACGGGCAGGAGTACCGACTCGCGCGCCCGGGGACGATCGCGACCCTCCCCGTGGGGTACGCCGACGGCTACCCTCGGCGCGTGTGGCCGGGGGCCGAGGTCCTCATCGGGGGACGGCGGTTCCCGGTCGCCGGGAGGGTGACGATGGACCAGGTGCTCGTGGACTGCGGCGACGCCGCGGTGGCCGAGGGGGACGAGGCCGTCCTGCTCGGCGCGCAGGGCGACGAGCGGATCCGCGCCGAGGACCTCGCCCGCCTCGTCGGCACGATCCCCTACGAGATCGTGACCGGCATCTCCGCGCGCGTGCCGCGGGAGTACGCGTGAGGACCCTCGATCTCGCTGCCGCCGAGGCGGCGGGCTGCGAACGCTGCGGGCTCGCGGGCGGTCGCACGCGCGTCGTCTACGGCGCGGGCCGTCCGGACGCCGACCTCCTCTTCATCGGCGAGGGCCCCGGCTACCACGAGGATCAGCAGGGCGTCCCGTTCGTCGGCGCCGCCGGGCAGCTGCTCGACCGGATGCTCGGCGAGGTCGGCATCGCGCGCGCCGACGTCTACATCGCCAACGTCGTGAAGTGCCGACCGCCCGGGAACCGCGACCCGCTCCCCGACGAGATCGAGGCGTGCACGCCCTGGCTCGACGAGCAGCTCGCCCTCATCGCCCCTCGCGTCGTCGTGACGCTCGGGAACTTCGCGACCCGCTTCGTCCTGCGCACGCAGACGGGCATCACGCGCCTGCGCGGTCAGCGGTTCCCCGTGGACGGGCGCACCGTGATCCCGACGTTCCATCCCGCGGCGATCCTGCGCGGCGGCGGCGAGGGCTCGCGCCAGTTCGATGATTTCCGCAGCGACTTCCGCGAGGTGGCGACGGCGCTCGCGGAACCGCCCGGCGCCGCGCCCGCACCGGTCCCCGTCCTCGGGGAACCCGCCGCACCGGCCACCGAACAGCTGGGGCTCTTCTGATGGGTGAGGTCGTGCTGCGCGCCCCGACCGCCGACGACATGCGCGCGATCGGCGAGATCCTCGCCGCGGCGCTCCTGCCCGGCGACACCCTCGTCCTCGCGGGGGACCTCGGCGCGGGGAAGACGACGCTGGTCCAGGGCATCGCGAAGGGCCTCGGGTTCGCGGGCCACGTCGCCTCGCCGACCTTCACGCTCGTGCGCGAGTACGCGGGGCGTCTGCTCCTTCGCCACGTAGACGTCTACCGGCTGGAACGCGTCCAGGACGTGCTCGACCTCGGCCTCGAGGACGATCCCGACGCCGTCGTCGCGGTCGAATGGGGCGACGCGGTCGAGGCCTCGCTTCCGCCGGACCACCTGACCGTCGAGATCGCGGTGGGCGACGGCGAGGAACGCCGACTCGTGCTGCGCGCGCCCGACGGCCCGTGGGACGCGCGGCTCGCGACGCTCCGCGAGACGATGGCCGCGTGGAGGGCCGCGTGATCGTCCTCGGCATCGACACCGCGACCCCGCGCACGTCGCTCGCGATCGGGTCCGACGAGGGCGTCCTCGCATCGCTCACCGTCGAGGGCCGTGCGCGCGAGGACGTCGTCGTCCCCGCGCTCCAGCGTCTGCTCGCCTGGGTCGGGAAGGGAACCGCCGACCTCGAGGGCATCGCGGTCGGCGTGGGGCCCGGCCTGTTCACCGGTCTGCGCGTCGGCGTCGAGACCGCCAAGACCCTCGCGCAGGTCCTCGACCGCCCGCTCGTCGCGGTGCCCTCGCTCGACGTCCTCGCCCACGGGGCCCGGTACGCCGCGACGCAGATCGTCGCCGTGATCGATGCCCGGCGCGGCGAGGTGTTCCACGCGTCGTACCGCGCGACCCCGGACGGGGTCGCGCGGGACGACGCGATGACGGTCGCGTCCCCCGACGCGCTCGCGGAGGCCCTGCGCGGCCGCGAGGCGCTCCGCGTCGGGGACGGAGCGCTGCGCTACCGGGAGCGCCTCGCGGCCGCCGGCGGGGGCGTCGCGTTCGCGTCGCCCGTGCTCGCGACCCCCCGCGCCGACGATCTGGTCGAGATCGCGGCGCACCGGTTCCGTTCCGGCGCCACGGATGCGTGGGCCGACGTCGTACCGCTCTACCTCCGGAGGACGGATGCGGAGATCGCCTGGGACGCTCGCGGCGCCACGGCTTGAGGTCGGTCCGATGCGCCGGCGCCACCTGCGCTCGGTCATGGCCATCGAGCGGCGCGTCTACACGCGTCCGTGGAGCCCCGCGCTGTTCCTCGCGGAGATGGCCGACCCGGCGAACCGCTGTTACCTGGTCGCGCGCCTCGAGGGCGAGGTCGTCGGCTACGGCGGCGCCATCGTCTACGACGGCGAGGCCCACGTGACCAACGTCGCCGTCGCCCCCGAGCACCAGCGCCGCGGCATCGCCGCGCGCCTCCTCCACGACCTGATCGCGGGCTCCATCGAGCTCGGCGCGGAGTCGGTCGCGCTCGAGGTGCGGGTCACGAACTGGGCCGCGCAGCGGCTCTACGCGCGGTTCGGGTTCCGCCCCGTCGGCATCCGGCGGAACTACTACCAGGACGTCGGCGAGGACGCGCTCATCATGTGGGTGGACGACGTGCGCACCGACGGCTTCCGCGCGCGCCTGCGCCGCGAGGCCGACCGGATGCCCGAGGCGGTGCGACCGTGAGGATCCTCGGCATCGAGACCTCCTGCGACGAGACCTCGGTCGCCATCGTGGACGACGGCTTCACGTTGCGCACGAACCTCATCGCGCGTCAGACCGACCTCCACGCGCGCTTCGGCGGCGTCGTGCCGGAACTCGCGTCGCGCGCCCACGTCGAGGCGCTGAACCCGCTGCTCGCCCAGGCGCTCGACGAGGTCGGCTGCGACTTCGGCGATCTCGACGGCGTGGCGGTGACCGCGGGCCCCGGCCTCGTCGGCGCGCTCCTCGTCGGGCTCGCCGCCGCCAAGGGCATCGCGGTCGCGACCGGTGCGCCGTTCCTCGCCGTGAATCACCTCGAGGGCCACATCTGGGCGAACTTCCTCGACCACGGCCCCCCGGAACCGCCGTACGTCTGCCTCGTCGTGTCGGGGGGCCACACGATGCTCGTGCACATGTCCGAGGCGCACCGCTACGAGATCCTCGGCCAGACCCTCGACGACGCCGCGGGGGAGGCCTTCGACAAGATCGCGCGGTTCCTCGGCCTCGGGTTCCCCGGCGGGCCGGCGCTCGACCGCCTCGCGCGCGACGGCGACCCGACCGCGATCGCGTTCCCGCGGTCGATGGCGGGTTCCGGCGACTACGACTTCTCGCTCTCGGGGCTCAAGACCGCGGTCCTGCGCCACGTGCGCGGGGAACAGGCGGCCGGCCGCGAGGTCGACCCGGCCGACCTCGCTGCCTCGTTCCAGGAGGCGATCGTGGACGTGCAGGTCGCGAAGACCCTCGCCGCGGCGCGGGACCGCGGCGTGGGAACGGTCCTCCTCGGCGGAGGCGTCGTCGCGAACTCTCGTCTGCGCGACCGGATGCAGGCCGACGGCGCGGCGGCGGGCATCGACGTGCGGTTCCCGCCGATGGTCCTCTGCACCGACAACGCCGCGATGATCGCGTGCGCGGGTGCGGCGCGCCTGGCCCGCGGGGAACGCACGCCGCTCGACCGCGGCGCCGACCCCGGCTGGGAACTCGCGTGAGGACCGTCCTGGTCACGGGCGGCGCGGGGTTCCTCGGCTCGCACGTCTGCGACCGGCTCCTCGCGCAGGGGGAACGCGTCATCGCGATCGACCCCCTCGTCACCGGACGCATCGCGAACCTCGCGGAGGCGCGCACGTACGGAGCGACCTTCACCTTCTACAACATGGACCCCGGCTCGGATCGCTTCGGCCAGCTGCTCGATCGGCACCGGCCTGAGGTCGTCGTGCACCTCGCGGGGCGACCGACCGCCGCGGCGATCGAGGACCCGCTCGCCGACGCGGAGACCACGGTGATCGGGACGCTGCGGCTCCTCGAGGGGTGCGCGCGCATCGGGGTGCGCAAGGTGGTCTACGCCGCGCGCGGGGACGCGCTCTACGGCGACGCGAAGAAGGTGCCGGTCGCCGAGCGGATGTACGCGTCGTCGCACCCGCGTTCGCCCGAGGGGATCAGTCGCCGCGTCGTCCTGGACTACCTCGCCGCGTACGAGCGCTACCGCGGCCTCGACTGGGTGGCGCTCGCCCTCGCCAACGTCTACGGCCCCCGGCAGGATCCCGCGGTCGAGGGCGGCGCCGTCGCGACCTTCGCCGCGCTGCTCGTGGCCGGCGCGGTGCCGACGGTCCTGGGCGACGGGAACCAGACCCGCGACTTCGTCTTCGTCGCCGACGTCGCCCACGCGTTCGCCCTCGCGGTGGACCGAGGCCACGGTCGGCTCGTGAACGTGGGCACGGGCCGCGAGACCTCGGTGAACGCCCTCTACCGCCTGCTCACGGGGATCGTGGGCGTGGGCCCGAAACCCGCCGCCGGGTCGCTCCCGCCGGGGGACCTGCGCCGGATGGCCCTCGACCCCGCGCTCGCCGCCGAGGTCCTCGGCTGGCGGCCCTGGACGCACCTCGAGGACGGCCTCGCCGAGACCGTGGCCTACCTGCGCGGGGTCTGAGGCGGCCCACCTCCGACGGGCGCGGGGCGCCCGTTGACCCTTGGCAGACCGACCCGCTATCCTGCTAGCACTCCGGGCAAGAGAGTGCTAACCAGCCGGGGTCCGCCGCCACGTCGGGGCGGCCGACGCAAGGAGGAAGCATGGCGGAGTTCAGCCTCAAGCCCCTCGAGGACCGCATCGTCGTCAAGCAGGGCGAGGGCGAGGAGACCACGGTCTCCGGGATCGTGATCCCCGACACGGCGAAGGAGAAGCCCCAGGAGGGCACCGTCGTCGCCGTCGGCCCCGGCCGCTTCGAGGACGGCACCCGCGTGCCGCTCGACGTCAAGGTCGGCGACACCGGCATCTACTCGAAGTACGGCGGCACCGAGGTCAAGGTCAAGGGCGACGAGTACCTGATCCTCTCGGCGCGCGACGTGCTCGCCGTCATCTCGAAGTAACCGTTCCCGCGGCGGGCCCGGCGCAGCCGGGCCTGCCGCGTTCCGAAGGAGGACCCATGCCAGCCAAGCTGCTCCGGTTCAGCGAGGACGCGCGCCGCGCGCTCGAGGCCGGCGTCGACAAGCTCGCCGACGCCGTCGCCCTCACCCTCGGGCCGAAGGGACACAACGTCGTGCTCGACAAGAAGTGGGGCGCGCCGACGATCACGAACGACGGCGTGACGATCGCCAAGGAGATCGAGCTCGAGGACCCGTGGGAGAACATGGGCGCCCAGCTCGCCAAGGAGGTCGCGACCAAGACCAACGACGTCGCGGGCGACGGGACCACCACGGCGACCGTCCTCGCGCGCGCGATGGTCAAGCACGGCATGCGCAACGTCGCGGCCGGCGCCAACCCGATGGTCGTCAAGCGCGGCATCGAGAAGGCCGTCGCCGCGGTCGTCGAGGACATCCGCAAGCGCGCCAAGGAGGTTGACGACCGCGCCGAGATCGCGCAGGTCGCCTCGATCTCGGCCGCCGACCCGAAGATCGGCGAGACGCTCGCCGAGGCCCTCGACAAGGTGGGCAAGGACGGCGTCGTGACGGTCGAGGAGTCGAACACGTTCGGCATCGAGCTCGAGTTCGTCGAGGGGATGCAGTTCGACAAGGGCTACATCTCGCCCTACTTCGCGACGGACCAGGAGCGCATGGAGGCCGTGCTCGACGACCCCTACGTGGCCTTCGTGAACAAGAAGGTCGGCTCGGTCCAGGAACTCCTGCCGCTCCTCGAGAAGGTGCTGCAGGCGGGCAAGCCGCTGCTCCTCATCGCCGAGGACATCGAGGGCGAGGCCCTCGCGACCCTCGTCGTGAACAAGATCCGCGGCACGTTCACCGCCGTCGCCGTCAAGGCGCCGGGCTTCGGTGACCGCCGCAAGGCGATGCTCCAGGACATGGCCATCCTCACGGGCGGCCAGGTCATCTCCGAGGAGGTCGGGCTCAAGCTCGAGAACGCCACGATCGATCTGCTCGGGCGTGCGCGCAAGGTCGTCGTCACGAAGGATGAGACGACGATCGTCGAGGGCGCGGGCAAGGCCGACGAGGTGAAGGGCCGCATCGCGCAGATCAAGGCCGAGATCGAGAAGACCGACTCCGACTGGGACCGCGAGAAGCTCCAGGAGCGCCTCGCGAAGCTGGCCGGGGGCGTGGCCGTCGTGAAGGTCGGCGCGGCCACCGAGGTCGAGCTCAAGGAGAAGAAGCACCGCATCGAGGACGCGCTGTCGGCGACCCGCGCCGCGATCGAGGAGGGCATCGTGCCCGGCGGGGGCGTCGCCCTCGTCCGCGCCGAGGCCGCGCTCGACGGGCTCAAGCTCGAGGGCGACGAGGCGACCGGTGTGCGCATCGTCCGCGACGCGCTCTCCGAGCCGGCCCGCCTGATCGCCCGCAACGCGGGCGTCGAGGGCTCGGTCATCGTCGAGCGCATCCGCGGCGAGAAGGGCAACGTCGGCTACGACGCCGGCAAGGACGAGTGGGTGGACATGGTGAAGGTCGGCATCATCGACCCCGCCAAGGTCACCCGGTCCGCGCTCCAGAACGCCGCCTCGATCGCCGCGATCGTGCTGACCGCCGAGGTCGGCGTGGTCGAGAAGCCGGCCGAGGAGGAACCCGCGGCCGGCGGCGGTCACGGGCACGCCCACTAGGGACGTTCCACCGGGCGGGGGGGCCGGGCGCGGGGGGGGCCCCCCCCCCCCCCCCCCCCCCCCCGCC
>JBJTHT010000192.1:0-6315 GCA_046094605.1 Actinomycetota bacterium
GAGCGGGAGCGAGAGGTCGGCGGCGCGCGTGCCGATGCGCCCCCCGGCGGCGATCGCGAGGACGCGGCACCCGCGCGCGAGCGCCGCCTCGAACGCGGCGTTGGTCTCGGCGGTGTCACCGGAGTACGACGACGCGACGACGAGGGTGCCGCGCCCGACGTGCCCCGGGAGCGTCGGGCCGCGCAGGACCTCGACGGGGACCGGGAGCCGGTCGGCGAAGGCCGCGCGCACGACGTCGCCCCCGACGGCGGACCCGCCCATCCCGCACACGAGGACCGAGGTCGGTTGCGGCGCGACGCCCCGCGACGAGATCCGACCCGAGGCCCGCGATGGCCCCGAGCATGTCCGACGGGTCGCCGGCGCGCAGCGCCGCCGCGTCGTCGAGCGATGTCACCGCGGCTTCTCCGCCTCGTCCACGAGCATCACGGGGATGCCGTCGCGGATCGGGTAGCGGTAGCCGCAGGTGCGGCACACGAGGACCTGCTCGGCCTCGCGGTGGTCCAGATCGCCGCGGTCGTTCGGGCAGACGAGGATCTCGAGGAGCCTCGGGTCCAGCGTCACAATCGTCCTCCTTCGTCGCCCCGGATCAGGGCGAGCAGCTCGGTGGTCCGTTCCGCGAGGAGCGCGTGGCTGCGCGCCTCGACGTTCAGCCGGAGCAGCGGTTCCGTGTTCGAGGGTCGCACGTTGCACCACCAGTCGTCGAACGCGATCGTGACGCCGTCGAGGCGGTCGATCCGCCCGCCGGGGAGCGCGGCCTCGACGCGGGCCATCGCCGCGGGCAGGTCGTCCACGCGGGAGTTGATCTCACCCGACGCGAAGTACCGCCGGAACGGCTCGACGACCGCCGAGAGCGGCGCGCCCGCGCGCGAGAGCTGCTCCAGGACGACGACCGCGGCGATCAGGCCGGAGTCGGCGCGGTAGTTGTCGCGGAAGTAGTAGTGGCCGGAGTGTTCCCCGCCGAACACGGCGTCGGTGTCGGCCATCACCTGCTTGATGAAGGAATGGCCCACGCGCGTACGGACGGGGTTCCCGCCGCTCTCGCGGACGACCTCGGGGACGGTCCACGACGTGATCACGTTGTGCACGACGGTGGACCCGGGATGGCGTTCGAGCATCGCGCGCGCCACGAGCGCGGTGATCTCCGAGCCGCTCACACCTTCACCCTGTTCGTCCACGACGAACACGCGATCGGCATCCCCGTCGAACGCGAGGCCGATGTCGGCGCCGTGCTCGATGACGCCCTCGCGCACGTCGACCTGGTTGGCGGGGTCGATCGGATCGGCGGGGTGGTTGGGGAAGGTCCCGTCGAGGTCGGGGAACAGGTGGATCAGATCGATCGGCAGACGCTCGGCGACGGCGGGGAGCACGAGGCCGCCCATCCCGTTCGCGGTGTCGGCGACCACCGTGAGCGGACGCATCGCCGCGGCGTCGACGAAGGTGAGGACGTGGTCGACGTAGGCGTCGAGGAGATCGCGCGACGCGACCGTCCCGCGCGCGACGGCCTGCGGTGGGTCCGCCGATTCCGCGAGGCGGCGGATCTCGGCGAGGCCCGTCTCCTCCCCCACGGGTCGCGCACCGCCGAGGCAGAACTTCATCCCGTTCCAGCGCGGCGGGTTGTGACTGGCGGTGAGCATGACGGCCGGCACATCGAGGGAACCGGCCGCGAAGTAGACGAGGTCGGTGCTCGCGAGGCCGAGATCCACGACGTCGGCGCCGGCGCCGGTCATCCCGTCCGCGAGGGCCGCGGCGAGGTCGGGCGAGGAGATCCGGCAGTCACGCCCGATCGCGATGCGCGGCGCGCCGCTCCACGCCGCGAACGCGGCGCCGATGCGGCGCGCCGCGTCCTCGTCGAGGTCGTCCGGGACGAGCCCTCGGACGTCGTACGCCTTGAAGATGCCGATGAGCGACCGAGCCCCCACGATGGGGGCAGCCTACCCGAGGCGTGCTGAACGAACGGCCGCTAGACGGCCGGTGCGTACGGCGCCGCGAGGGGAAGGGTCGGCTCGCTCGTCATCCCGAACGTGCGGCGCTCGTCCCGGAGCTGCCACCCGAACGGTGGCGTGAGCGAGGCGGCGTGATCGGAGCAGAACTCGACGAGTCGTCGGTCCGACTCGGGGAGCAGATCCGTCACGAGCACCTCCTTCGGGCCGTAGCGCAGCGCGACGGAGACGGCGGCGGGCCGATCGCAGTGCTGCTTCTGGCAGGAACGCATCGGGGTGAGCCTAGGGGGCGCACCCACCGATGCAAGCACCGTCAGGGGACGATGAACACCGTCGTGCCCACCGGCACCAGCTCGTAGAGCGCCTCGGAGTCGGCGATCGTCATGCGCACGCAGCCGTGCGATGCGAAGGTGCCGATCGAGCCCTCGTTGTAGGTGCCGTGGATGCGGATGCCCGGCGCGTCCAGGTACATCGCGCGCGTGCCGAGCGGATTGCCCGGGCCCGGCGGGATCGACGGCGGGTAGTCGACGCCCCACCCGGTCGGATCGGGGTTCACCCAGGTCGGGTTCTCCGCCTTGCGCACGACCTCGAAGGAACCGATCGGCGTCGGGAACCCCGGGGCGCCGGTCGCCACACGGTACTCCGCCTCGATCGTCGTGCCGTCGTAGAGCGTGAGCGTGTTCGCGGACACGTCCACGACGATGGTCTTGCCGAGCTCCGTGCCGGCGACCGCGGGCTCCTCGATCGCGACGGGGAAGTCGACCTCGGTGCGGCCCGCGGCGATCGCATCGGCGAGCGCGCGCAGCGCACCCTTGCGATCGACGGCGTGACCGACGGCCGCGGGCCGCACGATCACCTCGCCGTCGACGAGCTGCAGCTGCGCGTCGACGGGCGGACCATCCACGTCGTCGGCGACGCCGAGGACGAACGAACGCAGCGCGGACGGATCCACGACCGGCTCGACGGGCCCGTCCACGTCGACGGGCGAACCCCCGACGCGGTGCAGCAGGCGGCCGAGGAACCCGAGTCGGTCCGCGACGGCGAAGGCCTCGTCCACGGCGCCCTCGACGCCCGGCGTCACGCCGAGCATCGCGGGGACGACCGTCCAGCGCGCATCGGCGACGCGGATCGTGATGGGCGCGGCGGCGGTCCGCGCCACGGCGGCGGCGACGGCGTCGAGCGCCTCGTCGCGCGTCAGCCCGCCGACGTCGACGCCGGTGACCGTGACGCCCTCGAGGATGCGGGTGCGCGACGCGGCATCGGCGCGCGCGGCGACACCGACGACGAGTCCGACTCCGATGACGGTCGCGGCGACGATCGCGGCGACGCGTCTCATGTTCCGGTCCATGAGGGCACTCCGTTCCCGGTCAGGGGGTTCCCGGGCTTCCGATGATACGGGGCGGACGGGGGGTCAGGCGGGGATCCAGGCCTCCGGGACCGGGACGGCGAGCGCCGTGGCGTAGGCCGCGTTGCCGACCCGCCCGCCGGACGAGGAACCGCCCCCGACGACGACCGCCCCCGACGACGCGACGACGAGCACCCCGATCGAGGCGGTCCCGTCGGCGAAGGCGGCGGGGACGAGGATCGTCTGGCGCGCGCCGATCGGGAGCGTGATGGGTGTCGGGCCGGGCCCGAGCGCCCGCACCGTGACCGTGATCGGACTGTCGCCCGGGTTCGCGATGGCGATGCCGATGCGGAAGGGCGGTCCGGGGACGGTCGGGAGCAGGATCCACGCGGTCGAGGGCGTCCCCCCGATCGAGGAACCGGCGTCGAAGACGATGGCCGAGGCATCGGCGGCGGCAACGGGGAACGCGCGGGCGCTCCCGCCGGTCGGCGCGGCCTCGGCGAGACCCGCGACGGGCTGCTCGGGACCCGTGCCGAGCAGCGCGGCGGAGAGCGAGATGCCCTCGCTGCCGGGGATCATCGTGATGAGGTCGCCCTGGCCGGTACCGAGGGCTCCCGGCAGCACGACCGGTTCCTCGAGCGAGCCCGTGAAGCCGATCGCCGAGCGGATGCCGGAGGTTCCGGTGATGTCGAGCGAGGCGACCGCGATGCGACCGACGGAGACGTCGACGACGGCGGCGACGGTCGCTTCGCCGAGCAGCGTCTTGCGCAGACGGACGGCGGCGGAGCGGTGCGCGCGGATCAACACGTTCGTGAGGGCGTCGGTGCGGGTCGGCTCGCGTCCCGGCGTGAGCAGCGTGACGGAGAAGACCGCGTCCGCCGCGTAGGGGTTCGCGACGATGATCGCGTCGTCCTCGTCCTCCACGGTGGACATGTCGGGGACGTACCACCGCGCCGCGGTCCGTTCGGTGCACGGTTCCGCGGCGACGCCGGCGCGCCCGCCGCCCGCGGTCGTCACCCAGCCCGCGGCGACCCAGCCGCCGAAGTACTCGACGGTCGACGACGACGCCAGCGAACCCGCCGGCACGTCCACCGAGACGGTCCCGCCGCCCGGCACGGTCCGCTCCTCCGCCCGGCCGCGACCGTCCTCGTCGAGCGAGGCGACGCGGATCGTCACGGGTTCCTCGCCGGGGTTCGATACGTACACCTCGGAGGTCCAGCCCTCGCCGCCACCGTGCGGGCAGATCCACATCCCGGACACGACCGCGCCCGGATCGCCCGACGACGGCATCCGCGAGACGATCGGAAGCGCGAAGGACGCGACGACCCCGGCGGCGAGGAGGCCGATGGCGAGGAGCGACGGTGAGCGGCGCATCACGCGCTCACCGGCCGACGCGTCGCCCACAGCGCCGCCGCCCAGAGCCCGGCGAGCGCCAGCAGCTCGAGGAGCCGGACGATCGAGGTGCGGTGGCGCACGAGGACGGGACCCTCGAGCGCGTCGAAGCGCACGGCCCACCCGAACGCGCGCTCGCCCCGGATGATGCCGGCGCGCCACCCGCCGTCGTCCTCGACGGCGAGGTAGCCCGTGCCGCCGGGCGAGTCCCCCGCCCACCCGACACCGTCGCGCTCGAGGGGCGCGGGATCCTTCGGCGCGAGGAGCGCCGCGTCGGCGATCCCGGTCGCGGAGTCGAGGCGCGGATCGGACAGGACCGACGCGACCGGGAGCGCCCGCGCGTTGCGGTAGATCGCGATGCCACCCGCGGGAACGGCGTCGACGTCGGTCTGGACGCCGAGTCGCGCGACGACCGCGGGTGGCAGATCGTCCTCGGCGGCCACGATGAACCGCACGCCGAGCGGCGCGAGCATCGCGCCGACGTGTTCCGTGGTGCCGTCCACGAGCTCGCGCAGGACCCCGGTCAGGTAGTCGTAGCCGGCACCGTGCACCCCGCGGCCCAGATCGAGTGCCGTCACGCCGTCGCGGTCGGTGATCGCGTACCGGACCGAGGCGTCGCCCGCCGCGAGGACGCCCTGGGGATCGCCGCCCGGGGCCGGGAACGGATCGCCGCCCACGCGACCGAGCCACAGGACCCGGAACGAACCCGGTTCGCTCGACACCACGGGCCACGCCGCGGGGAGCCCGTCGCGACCGATCGCCCACTCGCCGACCGCGACCTGCAGGGCCTGTGCGCCGAGGCCCACGGCCAGCACGAGCGCGAGGACGGCGCCGGTGACCTGCCGCAGTCCGAACCCTCGGGCGCCGACGTCGGCGGCGAACGCCGTGATGCCGTGCCCGACGAGGAGCGCGGCCGAGAACGCCGCGACGACGAGGTAGACGGGCGCGTTCGCCAGGGGGCCGGGGAGGAGCCGCGACGCCGAGAGCCACGCGAGTCCGAGGCCCAGGAGCGCGGTGACGAGCGCGCGCACCGCGACACCGCGTCGTTCCTCGTCCGCGAACGCGAAGCAGATGAGCGCGGCGATCGGCAGGAACACCGCCGTGCGTCCGGTCCCCGGCCCCGCGCCGACCGCGAACCGGAGCAGCGAGGCGACCGACGCCGGCGCCACGCTCGAACCGAACGCCGTCGAGGGCGCGCGCACCGCCTCGATGATCAAGGGGAACACGAGGCCGAGACCCGCACCGATCGCGAGGAGGCCCGATCGCGTCCCGACCGAGGTGCGTCGGCCGACCGCGTGGACGGCGAAGAGCAGGACGACGCCGAGCAGCGCGCCGGGCAGGAACATGAAGGCGGCCGCCAGCGCCATGCCGAGGCCGACGACGACGCGCACGTCCACCGACGCCGCGCCCAGGAACCCGTCGAAGCGCTCCCAGACGATCGGCAGCACCGCGGCGAACACGAGGAGCGGCAGGCGCCCCTCCGAGAACGACCACAGGAGCGCGGCCGAGAACCCGTACGAGGCGGCGGCGGCGAGGGCCGGTCCCGGCCCGAGCCGCCGGCGGCGGGGGGGCCGGGCGTGCCGCGCCGCCGACGGGCGCAGGGGGGCCATCAGCCGCCCCGTCTGCGGGCCCGGGCCC
>JBJTHT010000193.1:0-4109 GCA_046094605.1 Actinomycetota bacterium
GGGGTCGTCGCCGGGA
Source organism: Actinomycetota bacterium (assembly GCA_046094605.1). Taxonomy (GTDB): domain Bacteria; phylum Actinomycetota; class UBA4738; order UBA4738; family HRBIN12; genus JBJTIF01. The sequence goes on from JBJTHT010000193.1 coordinate 17, forward strand.
ACTCCTTGCCGTTCAACGTGTAGCCGAGCGGGCCGTCGCCGAGGAAGAGCGTGTACTCCGTGCCGATCCTCGGCGAGGCACCGAACGTGAGCTTCCCGTTCGCGTCCCAGGTCACCGAGGGGTAGGGCCACACGCCGCTCTTCGGCTCGACGATGATCGAGCCGTAGAGGCCACGACTGACCTGCTCCGTCGAGTTGAAGTGCGAGTGGTAGACGTACATCCCGGGCGGATCCACGACCGTGAACTCGTACGTGAAGTACCCGCCCGGCAGGATCGGATCCTGCGTGATGAACGGGACGCCGTCCATCGCGTTCGGGATCGTGAAGCCGTGGAAGTGCATGATCGTCGGCTCGTCCATCTCGTTCGTCACGATGATGCGGACCTTGTCGCCCGGCTGCATCCGGAGCTCCGGACCGGGGACGGTGCCGTTGTAGGCCATCGCGTCGACGAACACGCCGGGCTTCGTCTCCCATCGGATCTGGCTCACCGTGATGCGGAAGACCTTCCAGCCGTCCTCGAGCGTGGGCTCGAGGATCGTGTTCCCCGCACCCTCGGTCTCGGCCGGGAAGTCCACGACCCCCTGCTCGTGGCCCGCGAGCATCTCCTCGACGGTCATCTGCGCGTGATCGGACACCGACATCCCGTCGCCCGACGCGGCGGCGTCGCCGCCGATCGAGAGGGAGCCAACCATGCCGAGGTCGGCGTGGCCGACGACCGTGCAGAGCACCCGGTAATCGCCCGCGGCGAGCCCCGGGACCGACAGCGTCCCGGTCGCCCCGGCGGCGATCTCCGGGGAGACGACCTGCCCGTCGGGCGTCTCGACCGCGAACGTGTGCGCCGCGGTGCCCAGGTTCATGATCGAGAAGTCGATCGGGGTGTCCGCGGGCGCCGTGATCGTGCTCGGCGAGATCGCGAACTCCGACAGCATGACCTCGATCGCGACGGGGCCGGAGCCACCGCCCTCCTCCGCGCTGGCATCGCCCCCGCACGCCGCACCGAGCAGCGCGAGGAGCGCGACACCGACGATCGCGGTGTTGCGGAACCTTCCGATCACGATGGGACCCCCTGTGGCCGTGGCTGACCGAACCGAACGTGGTGAGTGAACCGCGTGAGGCGAGGCGCGCGGCGGGCCGAGGGTCCCGCCGCTTTCAGGCGCTTCGTCCCACGGTCCGCTCGGATGCGCGGGGGATGCTCCTCACATGTTCGTCCGGTACTACCTCGACCTCGCGCTCCCCTTCGGGAGCGTCGAAGCGGCGGTCCTCCGCGATGCGGCCGTCGGGCTCCCCAGCGTCGCGGCGGCGGCCGACGAGCAGGGCGATCGCCTCCTCGCCGAGGTCGGGTTCGGCGACGGCCACCGGATCGAGAAGCGCATCGAGCTCCACGTCGGGGAGCCGGCGCACCTCCGCGGCACGACGCTCCTGCCGATGACCTGGAAGGCGACCGGGACGGACTCGGTCTTCCCTGCGCTCGAGGCGGACCTCGAGCTCGCCCCGATGGGACCCGATCGGACGCAGGTCTCGATCAGCGCCCGGTACCGACCGCCGCTCGGCGGGCTGGGGCGCGCGCTCGACCGGGCGCTCCTCCACCGCGTCGCCGAGGCGACGATCAAGGACTTCCTCGACCGGGTCGGCGACCGCCTCGCGCACGAGGCCGTCGCGCCCGGAGCCTGACCGGGCCGGTCGCCCGGCGCCTCGGGCTAGGATGCCCCGATGAGCAAGGCCGCCCCGCTCCGCGTGATGCTCGTCGACGACCACGAGGTCGTCCGCAGCGGCGTCCGGTCGCTCCTGAAGACGCAGGACGACATCGTCGTGACCGCTGAGGCGGGTTCGGTCCGCGAGGCGATCGAGGAGGCCGACCGCACGAAGCCCGACGTCATCGTCATGGACGTCCGGCTCGCCGACGGGAGCGGGATCGAGGCGACCCGGGAGATCCGGGCCAAGCACCCGGAGATCCGCGTCGTGATGCTCACGTCGTTCGCCGACGACGAGGCGCTCTTCGCCTCGATCATGGCGGGCGCTTCCGGCTACGTCCTGAAGCAGGTCCGGAGCAACGAGCTCGTCCGGGCGATCAAGACGGTCGGTGCGGGCGAGAGCCTCCTCGACCCCGCGGTGACGAACGCGGTCCTCGACCGCCTCCGCCGCGGCAAGCACCTCGTGCAGGACGAGAAGCTCGCGCGCCTGTCCCCGCAGGAGGAGCGCATCCTCACCCTCGTCGCCGACGGCCTCACGAACCGCGAGATCGGCGACGAACTCGGACTGGCCGAGAAGACCGTGAAGAACTACCTCTCGAGCATCCTCGCGAAGCTCGAGGTGGCCCGCCGCGCGGAGGCCGCCGCCTACCTCGCCCGACACACCCAGATCCCCGGCAGCTGACGTTCCGCCGCGAGGGGCGGCGAGAGCCGGACCCCTGCCGGACCCCTGCCGGGCGGCCCCCCCGGAGTCCCTCCGAGTCCCGCACGGCCCGGGTCGCCCGACCCATCGCCGTCCGGGGGGTCCGGGGGATGCTCATGCCATCCCGGAAGGAGGGATACGGAATGGACACGAAGGCAATCGAGCACTTCGAGGAGCCGGGCTTCGCGAAGTGGCTCTTCGCATCGACGTCGGCGGCATGGATCTGGGTCCTGCCCCGGCTGTACTTCGGCTGGAAGTGGTTCGAGGCGGGCCGCGAGAAGCTGTTCCCCGCGGAGGGCGGCAGCTGGCTCACCGACCCGTCGGGCCTCAAGGGATTCGTCGGCTACGCGCAGACCCTGAACGAGGGACCGCACCCGGCCGTGAACTACGGCTGGTACGTGAGCTTCCTGAAGTTCGTGGACGCGCAGGCCAGCTGGATGGCTCCGCTGATCGCCGTCGGTGAGCTCCTCATCGGCGTCGCGTTCATCGTCGGCCTGTTCGTCGGGATCTCCGCGTTCTTCGCCGGCATGCTGAACATGTCGTTCGGCCTCGCCGGGTCGGCGGGCGTGAACCCGGTGTTCTTCCTCTTCGACGTCTTCTTCATCCTCGCCTGGCGCAACGCCGGCTACGGGGGACTCGACCGCTGGGTCCTCCCGGCCGTCGGGACGCCGTGGCACAAGGGCGTCCTGTTCCAGGAGAAGACGGCCTAGCCCCCGTCGATCCGGACCGAACGGGGCGGCGCGCCTCCGGCGCGCCGCCCCGTTCGCATCTCCGCGGTCAGCGGTCGAGGAGCTGGCGGAGCACCATCGGCAGCACGCCGCCGTGGCGCACGTACTGCGCCTCGGTCGACGAGTCGATCCGCACGGTGGTCGCGAACCTCGTCGCGGTCCCGTCGGCGCGACGTGCGGTCACCGTCACGGAGCCGCCCGGCTCCACGCCCGCGAGGCCCGCGACGTCGAAGACCTCCTCGCCGGTCAGGCCGAGCGAACCGGCGGAGTCGCCGGGCGCGAACTGGAGCGGGACGATGCCCATCCCGACGAGGTTGCTGCGGTGGATCCGTTCGTACGACTCGGCGATGACCGCACGGACGCCGAGGAGGCTCGGCCCCTTCGCCGCCCAGTCGCGCGAGGACCCCGAGCCGTACTCCGAGCCGGCGAGGACGACGAGGGGCACACCCTCGGCGCGGTAGCGCTCCGCCGCGTCGAAGATCGAGAGCGGGTCCCCCGACGGGAGGTGCCGCGTCCAGGGGCCCTCGGTGCCCGGCGCGAGGAGGTTCCGCAGGCGGATGTTCGCGAACGTGCCGCGCAGCATCACCTCGTGGTTGCCGCGGCGCGCGCCGTAGGAGTTGAAGTCCCGCACCGCGACGCCGAGGCCCTCGAGGTAGCGACCCGCCGGGGAATCGGGGCGGATCGACCCCGCGGGCGAGATGTGGTCGGTCGTGATCGAGTCCCCGACCCAGACGAGGCACCGGGCGCCCGCGAGGTCGACCAGATCGCGGGGCCCCTCGCCGAGGTCGGCGAAGAACGGCGGTTCGGCGACGTAGGTCGAGGCGGGGTCGAACGCGTACGCCGCGCCCGTCGGCACCGCGAGCGCCCGCCAGAGGTCATCGCCCTCGTCGATCCGCGCGTACTGCGTCCGGAACTGCTCCGGCGTCACCGCCGTCGCGACCGCCGCGCGGACCTCCTCGGGCGTCGGCCAGACGT
>JBJTHT010000194.1:0-4912 GCA_046094605.1 Actinomycetota bacterium
CGGGGCGCGCCCGCGGGGGGCGGCTCCATGCGGCAGAGCCTATCGGGACGGTCCGGCGCGACCGCTCAGCCCGCGAGGGCGACCCGCAGGGCCCGGAGGGCCCGGCCGCGGTGGCTGATGCGGTCCTTCTCCCCCGGCGGCAGTTCCGCGAGGGTCACGTCCCAGCCGGCGGGGACGAAGGCGGGGTCGTAGCCGAACCCGCCTGCACCGCGGGGCTTCGTCACGAGCGATCCCTCGCAGGTCCCCTCGACGTGGAGTTCGCGGCCGTCCGGTTCCACGAACGCGACCACGCACCGGTAGCGCGCCGTGCGACCCGGTCCGGGCACACCCTTGATGGCGGCCAGGAGCGCGCGCAGGTTCTCGGCATCGCTCGCGCCCTCGCCCGCGTAGCGCGCGCTTCGCGGCCCCGGCGCACCGCCGAGCGCGTCCACCTCGATGCCGGAGTCATCGGCGATCGCGGGGACGCCCGTGGCCGTCGCCACGGCGCGCGCCTTGAGGAAGGCGTTCTCGAGGTAGGTCGCGCCGGTCTCATCCACGGTCGGCCAGCGGTCGTCGGCCTCGAGGAACTCGACGGGCCAATCGGCGCAGATCGCGCGGATCTCGCCGACCTTGTGGGCGTTGCGCGTCGCGATCGCGATGCGGGGCGGGAACGTCACCGCGCGAGCAGCGCGGCCTGGGTCCGCGTGAGCGCCTCGATGCCGACGCCCGCGAGATCCAGGAGCGCGTCGAGGTCGGCGCGGGAGAAGGGCTGGCCCTCCGCGGTTCCCTGCACCTCGACGAGACGACCGGAACCGGTCATCACGACGTTGCAGTCCACCTCCGCGCCGGCGTCCTCGTCGTAGCAGAGGTCGAGCACCGCGTGCCCGCCGACGATGCCCACCGAGATCGCGGCGACCGAGTCCACCAGGACGTCCGCGGGGACCGTCCCCGACGCGGCGAGCGTGCGCAGCGCGAGGGCGAGCGCGACGTAGCCCGCCGTGATGGACGCACAGCGCGTCCCGGCGTCGGCCTGCAGGACGTCGCAGTCGATCGTGATGGTGCGCTCGCCCAGGCGCTTGAGGTCCACGACCGACCGGAGCGAACGACCGATGAGGCGCTGGATCTCCTGGGTGCGACCGCCGGGGCGCCCGCGCGAGACCTCGCGCGAGGACCGTTCCGCCGTCGCCCGCGGGAGCATCGAGTACTCCGCGGTCACCCAGCCGCGTCCCGTCCCCCGCATCCAGCGCGGCGCCTCGTCGTCCACGGAGGCCGCGACGAGCACGCGCGTCCGCCCCTGGGTGAAGAGGAGGGAACCCTCGGCCCACTCCTGGAACCCCAGTTCCGCGGAGACGGGGCGGAGGGCGTCGGCGGCGCGTCCGTCGGGTCGGTTCATACGACGAAGACCCTATCCTCCAGCGCGACCTCGATGGGCCCGTCGTAGGCGGTGCCCGCCTCGCGGACCGAGATGGCGGGATCGCGGTCGGGCCGGATGTGCGTGAGGACGAGCCGCGCGGCGGCGGCCTCGGCCGCCGCCGCGCCGGCCTGCCCAGCGGTCAGGTGCCAGGCGAACGGCGCGTCGCCGGCCTGGAGCGCCGCCTCGGCGAGGAACAGATCTGCGCCCCGCGCGAGGGCGATGGCCTCGGGCCCCGGGCCCGTGTCCCCGGTGTAGGCGATCGTGCGACCGCCCGCCTCGACGCGGAACCCGAAGGCGGGGAGCCCGACGTGCGGCATCGCGAGGAAGGTGACGCGGAACGGGCCGATGTCGTGCGCGGCGCCGTCGGCGACCGTCGTGACGTCGAAGGACCTCGCGAGCGGTTCGTGGTAGTCCGCGCCGACGGCGCCGCGCAGGCGATCCGTGAGGCCGACCGGCGCGTAGAGCGGCATGCCGGGCGGACGGAGGTTCCCGTACGCGATCGCGTAGTAGGTCGGAAGCAGGTCGATGCAGTGGTCCACGTGCTCGTGCGAGACGAGCACGGCGTCGACCTCGGCGAGGGCCGTGTGCCGTTGGAGGGCGGCGAGCGTCCCGGTACCGACGTCGAGCCAGAGCGCGTGCCCGTCGTGGCGCACGACGTAGCCGCTCGCCGCGCGGCCGGCCCCGGGCCAGGTGCCGCAGGAGCCGAGGACGATCAGTTCCACGGAGCGGTCCGCAGGTCCACGGTGCCGACCTCGCCCTCGACGGCGCCGAGCACGCGGGCCGCGGTGGCGCGGAACGCCGCGGGATCGCCGGTGCAGCGGATCTCGTGCGCCGGCCGCGCGCCGGGTGCGCGATGCAGATCGGCGGCATCGAGTGCGTGTGCGACGTCGCGCGCCGTCTCGTCGGCGGAGGACACGAGCGTCACGTCCGGTCCGACGACCTCAGCGAGGAGGGGCGCGAGCATCGGGTAGTGGGTGCAGCCCAGGATCAGGGTGTCGATGCCGTCGGCGAGCAGGGGCGCGAGGTAGCCCTCCGCGGCCGTGCGCAGGGCCGCGCTCGAGGTGTCGCCCGCCTCCACGTGGTCCACGAAGACCGGGCACGCCGCGGAGACGAGCGAGAGTCCGCTCCCCTCCTCGGCAGCCGCGCGGTCGTAGGCGCCGCTCGCCACCGTCGCCTGCGTCCCGATGAGCCCGACGCGGCCGCTGCGCGTGGCGCGCGCCGCCGCGCGCACGCCGGGCGCGATGACGCCGATCACCGGGAGGCCGTGGGCGTCAGCCACCTCGCGGATCGCCGACACCTCGATCGAGTTGCAGGCGACCACGAGCATCTTCACGTCCGCGTGCGCGAGGTGATCGGCGATCTCGAGCGCGAAGCGGCGGATCTCCTCGACGGGTCGCGGGCCGTACGGGCTCCGCGCGGTGTCACCGACGTAGCGCACGGCTTCGTCGGGCAGCAGGTCCGCGATCGCGCGGACGACGGTGAGGCCGCCGACGCCGGAGTCGAACACCCCGATCGCGCGGCCGTCCGGCATCGGGTCAGTATCGCAGGGAGGACCGGTCGCCCGAACCGCACGCCGCGCACGCGGGGTCGCGGCGGAACGCGACGGTGCGCACGTCCATCGACATCGCGTCGACGAGGAGGAGTCGACCGACGAGCGGCTCACCGACGCCGGTCACGAGCTTGATCGCTTCGGTCGCCTGGATCGAACCGACGATGCCGGGCAGGACGCCGAACACGCCGCCCTCGGAGCACGAGGGCACGGTGCCCGGTTCCGGCGGCGTCGGGAACAGGCACCGGTAGCAGGGACCGTCGGGGACGAACGTCGTGGCCTGCCCGTCGAAGGCCTGCACGGCGCCGTGCACGAGCGGGACGCCGAGGCGACGCGCGACGTCGTTCAGGAGGTAGCGCGTCGGGAAGGAGTCGGTACCGTCCACGACGACGTCCCAGCCCGCGAGGAGCGACTCGGCGTTCGTCGGTTCCACCCGCGCCTCGATGCCGCACACATCGATCGTCGGGTTGAGGTCACGCAGCCGCTCGACGGCGCTCGCGACCTTCGGCCGTCCGACGTCGTCGGTGTCGTGGAGGAGCTGACGCTGGAGGTTGGACTCATCGACGCGGTCGTCGTCCACGATGCCGAGCGTCCCGACGCCGGCGGCCGCGAGGTACATGGCCGCCGGCGACCCGAGCCCGCCCGCGCCGACCACGAGGATCTTCGCGTCCAGGAGCCGGCGCTGGCCATCGCCGCCGATGCCCGGGAGCACGATGTGCCGGGCGTAGCGACGCAGGTCCTCCTCGCGGAAGCTCATCGCGTGATGGGTTCCTCGGTGGCCACGCCGCCCGCGATGCGGTACGCGCGCAGCTGGGGACGCGTCGGGTCGGCGAGCGACACGATCACGTAGCGCGCGTCCGGATAGAGCGCGAGCCGAAGGTCGAGATCGGACGGAACCGCCGGGGTCGTCGGATGTGAGTGGTAGATCGCGAGCAGGTCGAACCCGTCCCGCTCGATCGCCTCGAAGACGGCGAGCTGCTCGGCGGGGTCGAGGCGGTAGGTCGTCGCGCTTCGGTCGGCGTTGCGCATCGGGTGGACGCGCACGGCGCGCCCGTCCTTGCCCGCCACGAGGCCGCACGCCTCGTCCGGCAGGCAGGACCGCGCGTGGTCGACGAGTTCGTCCGCGAGCGACGCGACGAGTTCCATCAGCGGCCGCCGTCCACGACGATGCGCCCGGCGGGACCAGGCTCGACGACGCCGATCTCGTGGGCCGGGACGCCGCGGCGGACGGCGGCGGCGCGGAAGCGCGCCGCGTCCGCCGCGGCGACGAGCAGGCCGCCCGAGGTCTGGGGATCGGCGAGCACGAGCGCGCCCGTCGCATCGAGGTCGGGCGCGACGAGGTGCGGTTCCACGAACGCGAGGTTGCGCCCGGCGCCCCCCGGCGTGACGCCCGCGCGCGCGAGGTCCTCGACGCCGTCGAGGACCGGGATCGCCTCGGCCCGCAGACGGGCCGCGACGCCCGACGCGAGCAGCATCGCGTGGAGGTGGCCGAGCAGGCCGAACCCGGTGACGTCGGTCCCCGCGCGCACCCCGGCGTCACGCGCGGCGGCGGCGGCCTCGGCGTTGAGCGTCGTCATCACCCCGATCGCGGCGGCCTCCTGCGCCGCGGTCGCCACGCCGCGTTTGATCGCGGTGCTCACGATCCCGACGCCGAGCGGCTTCGTCAGGAAGAGCGTGGCTCCCGCGATCGCCGCGTCGTTGCGCACGAGGTGCTGCTCCTCCGCGAGCCCGATCGCGACCATGCCGTACTTCGGTTCCGGATCGGTGATCGTGTGCCCCCCGAGGACCGGAACCCCCGCCGCCGTCGCGACGTCCACGCCGCCCTGGAGGACCCGTCCGAGGAGGTCGAGCGGGAGATCGTCGGCGGGCCAGTTCACGACGTTCAGCGCGAGCAGCGGCACCCCGCCCATCGCGTAGACGTCGGAGAGGGCGTTCGTCGCGGCGATGCGGCCCCAGTCGTAGGCGTCGTC
>JBJTHT010000195.1:0-2733 GCA_046094605.1 Actinomycetota bacterium
AGCCGATCGCCCGCGTCCTGAAGCGACGGCTCCTCGCTGCGGCAGCGCGCGTCCGCTCGCGGGCAGCGTGGCGCGACGGCGCAGGGGTCGAACGCGCCCGGGAGCGTGGGGGGCTGCCCATCTATGCTGGGCAGCCGCCCACGCTCCCGGGCGCGTTCGACCCCTGCGCCTTCGCGCCACGCTGCCCGCGAGCGGACGCGCGCTGCCGCAGCGAGGAGCCGTCGCTTCAGGACGCGGGCGATCGACTCGTGGCGTGCCACCACCCGCTCGCCGAGGTGGCCGCGCGGTGAACGCCGCCGACTTCCGCTCCGCGGCGGCCGGGACGACGGGCCGCTGGGGCCTGCGCGTGGGCATCGCGCTGTTCCTCGTGCTCGCCTCGCTCTCCATCGCCGCGCCGGTCGTCATCGCGCAGGACCCCACGTTCGAGAGCACCGCGGGCCTGAGCATCACGGGTGAACCGCTGCCCGCGCTCTCGCCCGGCCACCCGCTCGGGACCGACCCCAAGGGACGCGATCTGCTCGCGCGCATCGTCTACGGGGGACGCGTGACGCTGCTCGCGGCCGTGGCCGCCGTCCTGCTCGCGATGCTCGTCGGCCTCGCGATCGGCCTGCTCGGGTCGGCGTTCCCGCGCCGGCTCGGTGCTGCGCTCATGCGCTTCACGGATCTCGGGTTGGCGATCCCCGGCGTGCTCCGGGCCGCGGCGATCGCCGCGGTGCTCGGCCGCGGATCGCTCGCCCTCGTCCTCGGTCTGGCCGGCGTGTTCTGGGCCCCGCTCGCTCGCGTGACGTTCGGCCAGGCCGTCGTGGTGCGGGAACGCACGTTCATCGACGCCGCGCGCGTCGCAGGCGCGTCGCCGCTGCGCATCCTCATCGACCACGTCCTCCCGCACGTCCTCCCGACGGTCCTCGCCTACGCGGCGCTCACCGTCGGGTGGGCCGTGCTCTTCGAGAGCGCCCTCGGCTTCCTGGGCGCCGGCGTCCAGGAGCCGACGCCGAGCATCGGGGGCCTGCTCGGCTGCTGCCTCATCTACTACCGGAGTCACCCGGGGCTCATCGTCTTCCCGACCATCTACCTCGGGGCGCTCGTCACGGCCGCGAACCTCGTCGGCGAGGGTCTGCGGCGACCCGTGGAGGGCGGCCGATGACCCGGATCGTGGTCCGACGTCTTGCCGCCGCGATCGTCACGGTGTGGCTCGTGGCGACCGCGGGGTTCCTGCTGCTGGAACTCATCCCCGGCGATCCCGCGCGGAGCCTGGCGGGACCGTCCGCGACGAAGGCATCGATCGCGAGCATCCGCGCCGCGTACGGGTTCGACCAACCGTTCGCCGTGCGCTACGCGACGGCGATGTCGCGTCTCGCGCGCGGTGACCTCGGGTTCAGCTTCTCCCGGGGCGAGGACGTGACCACGGCGGTGCTGCGATCGCTGCCCAGCACGCTCCTGCTGACGGGGCTCGCGTTCCTGACCGAGGTGGCGATCGGGATCCCGCTCGCCCTCTGGGTGGTGGGTCGCCGCGGGCGCGTCGCCGATCGGATCCTGCTCTCCGCGGCGGGTGCCACGAGCGCGCTGCCGTCGTTCCTCGTCGGCCTGCTGCTCCTCTACGTCTTCGCGTTCCAACTGCGCTGGTTCCCGCTCGGTGGGGCCTCGTCGCCGACCGCGTTCGTCCTGCCGGTGCTCTGCCTCGGCATCCCGTTCGGGCTCGTGTTCGCCCGGCTCCTCCGGACCTCGCTCCTCGAGCAGGAGCGTATGGACTACGTCACCTTCGCGCGGGGGACGGGCGCATCGGAGTGGGCGGTACGCATCCGCCACGTGCTCCCCAACGCCCTCGTCCCGCTGCTCGCGGTCCTCGCGCTCAACGTGGCGGAGCTGTTCTCGAGCGTCGCGGTGGTCGAGGTCGTGTTCTCGATCCCGGGACTCGGCGCCGACCTCGTGACGGGGCTCCGCCGACTCGACACGAGCCTCATCGTGGGCGTCGGACTCGTCGCGGGCGGTCTCGTCGCGCTCGTGAACCTGGTCGCCGACGTCGCCGTCCTCGCCATCGATCCGCGGACGCGGCGCTGACGTCGCCGGTTCCTACGGGGATCGATCAGGCCTCGAGCACCTTCCGGCGCAGGAAGTCGAGCACGATGCGCCACTGGCGCAGTTCCTCCTCGACCTCGAAGGAGGAGTGACCCGTCGCGTACGTGTAGAGCTCGACGTCGCCGCCGAGGGAGCGCAGGCGCTCGACGTAGGCGAGCGCCTGCGCGGGCGGACAGCGCGAGTCGTTCTCGCCGACGAGCGCGAGGATCGGCGCGCGGACCTTCTCGATGTAGGTGATGGGGGACCGCTCCGCGACGAGATCGGAGAGCTCGTGCACGCTCCCGCCGAGGAGCGCGCGGTCGTAGGCCTGGAGCGCCGGCGCGGAATCGTCGTACGAGGCGACGTAGGCGCCGACGGGGACCCCCGCCACGACGGCCTTCCATCGATCGGGCCGCGTCCCCGCGCCGAGCAGCCCTATGTACCCACCCCACGACCAGCCCGCCAGCACGACGCGTTGCGCATCGGCGATGCCGCGCGCGATGAGGTCGTCGGCACCCGCCGTGACGTCCTCGAGTACCGGGAAGCCGACGTTTCCCACGATGTGGTCGCGCCAGCGCCGTCCGTAGCCCGTCGAACCGCGGTAGTTCACGATGGCGACGGCGAACCCGTGGTCCACGATCGCCTGCGCGTCGGGGTGGAACGTGTCGCCGTAGAGCC
>JBJTHT010000196.1:0-3378 GCA_046094605.1 Actinomycetota bacterium
GGTGGTGCCGTCGCCGTCGGGGGGACGGCACTCGTGTTCGTCGCCCACGCGGCGTGGCCGCCCGCCACGCACGTGGACGGCGCGATCGCGAAGGGAGGGTTCCTCGCCCACTACGTCGATCGTCTGGCGATCGGCGCGCGCATGCTGCGCGAGCATCCGCTCGCGATCATCCCTGCGCTCGGTGGTCCGGCGCTGCTCGCCCTCGTGCTCCGCGCTCCGCGCGCGATCGCCGCGGGGTTCGCCGCCGCGCCGGGCGCGCGCGACGTGGTGCTCGTCGCCGCGGTCGCGAGCCTGGTCGCCTACGTCGCGAACGACAGCGGGGCCGCCGCGGCCGGTCTCACCTGGGGCCTCGGGCTCGCGCTCGCGTTCTGGGTCTCGCTCCGCGCGATGGCGGGGGAGGCGTCGTGAGCGCGATTCCACCGCGGCCCGACGGCATCCACGGCGGCGCGATCCCGCCGGCGTCGACCGGCCCCGAACCGTCGCAGCGACCGACGTGGGGCATCGGCGAGGCGCTCGCCGCCTACGTCCTCGCCTTCGCTCTCGCCGCGATCGCCTCGGTCCCGCTGTTCGCCGTCATCGGCACCTCGGACACCGCCGCGGTCGGGGCGAACGTCGCGGTCGCCGGGGTCGTCGCCGGCGCACTCGTGCTCTGGCTGCGCCTGCGGCATCCCGGGTGGGTCGCGGCCGTCGGTCTGCGGGCGCCACGGGCGCTCCGCGACCTCGCGGTCGGGTTCGGGTTCGGGCTCGTCGTGTACCCGGCGGTCGCCTTCGTCGTCGCGTCCTCGTTCGGGTTCCTCCTCCAGCGGGTCACCGGCGCGCCGGTCCAGACCCCGGAACAGGTTCCGACCGACCTCCCCGTCCTCGGCACGGTCTTCGTCGCCGTCTACGCCCTGCTCATCGCCCCGGTGGCCGAGGAGTTCTTCTTCCGCGGCATCCTCTTCTCGGCGGCGCGCGCGCGGCTCGGGCTCTGGGCGGGTGCGCTCGTCTCGGGCGTCGCCTTCGGCCTGATCCACTACGTCCCGGCGGCGTGGCCGAGCGCGGTCCTGCTCATGGCCGTGATGGTGCCCACCGGGATGGCCTTCGCCTGGATCCGCGCGCGCCGGGGGAGCCTGTATGCGAGCATCGGCGCGCACGTGGCGTTCAACGTGATTGGTCTCATCCTCATCTACGCGTCGCGCTGAAGGAGGCACGGATGGCACGGTTCCCGAGCGAGGAATGGGTGGCGCTCTTCGTCGAGCAGATCAACCGGTCGGACGCCTACCGCGAGGCGGGCGCGACCTGGGAGGGCGACATCGCGTTCGTCTTCGAGGCGGAACCGGACCGCGGGGTCGCGGCCGACGTCGTCGCGTGGCTGGACCTCTGGCACGGCGAGTGCCGCGAGGGCCGCATCGTCTCGGCCGAGGACGGCGACCGTGCGCGCTACGTGATCCGCGCGCCGTACAGCCGCTGGAAGGACGTCCTGCGCGGTGACCTCGACCCGATCAAGGGGATGATGCAGGGCAAGCTCAAGCTCCGCGGCGATCTGCCGACGATCGTGCGCTACGTGAAGGCGGCGAACGAACTCGTGACGCTCACGATGGCGGTGCCCACCGAGTTCCCCGACGAGGCCTGATGCGCGCGGTCGTCTACGAGGGACCCGACCGGGTCGCCGTCCGCGAGGTGCCCGATGCCCGCGTCGAGGAAGCGGGCGACGCGCTCGTCCGCGTGACGCTCGCGGCGATCTGCGGGTCCGACCTCCACTTCGTCCACGGCAAGGCGCCGCTCGACCCGGGCGAGACGATCGGTCACGAGGCCGTCGGCGTCGTCGAGGCGGTCGGGTCGGGCGTGACGCGGTTCCGACCCGGCCAGCGCGTCGTCATGGCGTTCGACATCGCGTGCGGCGACTGTTGGTTCTGCCGCGCGGGCCAGACGCAGCTCTGCACCTCGTTCCGCAACCTCGGCGCCGGCGCCTTCGGCGGGGGACTCGGCGGGGCGCAGGCCGACCTCGTCCGCGTGCCCGCCGCCGACACCAACCTCCTCGCGATCCCCGACGCGCTCGACGACGAGCGGGCGCTGTTCCTCGGCGACGTGCTCACGACCGGCGTCTACGGCGCGGCGGTCCCCGCGATCCGCCCGGGGGACACCGTCGCCGTCGTCGGCGCGGGGCCGATCGGGTACTTCTGCGCGCAGGCGGCGCTGCTGCACGATCCGGCGCGGGTGCTCGTCCTCGACCGCGATGCGGCCCGGCTCGAGCTCGCGCGCTCGATCGGCGCGGAACCGATCGACGTCACCGCGCGCCACGCGCAGGTCGCCGTCGAAGCGGTGACCGAGGGTCGCGGCGCCGACGTCGCGATCGAGGCGGTCGGCACGCCCGAGGCGTTCGCCTCCGCGATCGACGTCGTGCGCAGCGGCGGCCGCGTGTCCGTCGTCGGCATGTTCACCTCGGAGACGTTCCCGGCGCAGCTCGGCATCTGGGGGGCACGCTCGCTCGACGTGCGCTTCGCGGGCATCGGCCCGGTACACACCTGGTGGGAGGCCGCGCGCGACGCGGTGCTCGCGGGGCGGATCGATCCGCTCCCGATCATCTCCCACCGACTCCCGCTTGACGAGGCCGCGCATGGCTACGAGCTGTTCGCCTCGCGCCGCGCCACGAAGGTGGTGCTGCGACCGTGACCGTGTCGTACCGCGACGGGGAACCCAACGGGCTCGCCGCGATGGTCGGCGGCCTCATCGAGGGGAACCTCGCCGCCGACCCGTCGCGCGCGCGGCTCCTGCGTCCCGCGATCATCGACCTCGCCGGCCGCGACGCCGAGGTCGCGATCTGCCTGCGCTTCGCCGAGGGCGCCGTGGAGGTCGGCAACGACCCGTCGGGCGACGCGCACCTCGCGGTCGAGGCCGACGCGGCGGCGCTCCTGGACCTCGCGCGCGCCCCGCTGCGCTTCGGGTTCCCCGACGCGTTCCATCCCGAGGGCCGCGCCGTCCTCGCCGCGCTCGTCCGCGGCGACCTGCGCGTCCGGGGCCTGCTCCTGCACCCGATCCGCCTCGCGCGCTTCTCGAAGCTCCTCTCGGTCGGGGGCTAGGCTCCCGGCGTGACCCTCGCGGACGACGTCCTCGCCGGCGACGCGCGCGCGATCGCGCGCGCGATCTCCCTCGTCGAGGACGGCGACCCGGGGCTCGCGGACCTCTCCGCCGCGCTCTTCCCGCGGACCGGTCGCGCTTGGACCGTCGGCCTCACCGGTTCGCCGGGGGTGGGCAAGTCCACCCTCGCGGGGGCGCGCGTCGCGGGCGCCCGCGCCCGCGACGAGCGCGGCGCCGTGCTCGCGATCGACCCCACCTCGCCGTTCACGGGCGGCGCGCTCCGCGGTGACCGCCTGCGCATGCAGACGCATGCGACCGACC
>JBJTHT010000197.1:0-2618 GCA_046094605.1 Actinomycetota bacterium
CGAGCATGTCGCCGAGCAGCGGGTGGCCGCGCTCCATCACGTCGTCGCCGAGCAGCACGGCGATCGGCCCCGCGCGCGTCCCGACGCGGGTCGCGGTCACGGCCTCGCCCGCTGCGAGATCGGTCACGAGGGCGTGGCCGAGCACCTCGTCGGTCGTGCTCGCGGCGCCCGGGGGCGCGAACGCGCGCGGCACGGTCGCGATCGTCCGGTCCGCGGCGGCGAGGACCGTGCCGCGTGCGCGCGCGCGCGCCGCGAGCCCGACCGACGCGGTGCGCGGCCACGCCCTCGTGACCGATCTCGCAGCGGGCGAGGCCGTGACCGCGACCCGCGTCGGGACGCGCGCGGGGCCGATCGCCGTGCAGGTCCCTCCGGGGCTCCGAGCGTTCGTCGTCACGGTCCCGGTCCCGACGGATGCGCTCCGCGCTGGCGACCGCGTGGACGTGATCGGTTCCTTCGGCGGCCAGCGTTCCTACGCGGACACCGTGGCGGCCGGCCTCGAGGTGCTCGCCGTGCTGCCGCCGCCCGCCGGCGCGCTCGACCCGACGCCGTCGCTCGTGCTGCTCGTCTCCGACGGCACGGCGGAGCGGCTGGCGTACGCGACCGCCTTCGGCACGCTCGCGGTCTCGATCGTCGGCGCCGCCTGACGATCCGTCGGGTGCGCGCCGGTAGCATGGCGCGCACCCGACGAGGAGCGGCGCGTGACCGTCCTGCAGGCGATCGTGCTCGGCATCACCCAGGGGCTCACCGAGTTCGCGCCGGTCTCGAGTTCCGGCCACCTCATCCTCGTCCCGTGGCTCTTCGGGTGGAAGGTGCTCGAGGATCCCGCGCTCAACAAGACCTTCGACGTCGCGCTCCACCTCGGCACGCTCGCAGGCGCCGTCGTCTACTTCCGGACCGATCTCGCGCGCTACCTGACGGCGTTCGTTCGCTCGGTCGGCGCGCGACGCATCGACGGGACGGACACGCGCATCGCCTGGGCGCTCGTCATCGGCACCGTCCCGGGCGCGATCGCCGGCGCGACCCTCGAGGGGTGGATCCAGGAACGCCTGGGCGCGCCGATCCTCGTCGCGGCGATGCTCGTGGTCTTCGGCGTGGTGCTCGTGCTCGTCGATCGACGGGCACCGGTGACGCGTCGCGTCGAAGACGTCTCGCTGCGCGACGGCGCGATCCTCGGCGTCGCGCAGGCGATCGCCCTCCAGCCCGGCGTCTCGCGGTCGGGCATCACGATCGCCGCGGCGCGGCTCCTCGGTCTCGACCGCGAGGGGGCGGCGCGCGTGTCGTTCCTGCTCTCGCTCCCGATCATCGCGGGCGCCGGCCTGTACAAGGGCCTCGACGTGCTGCGCGACGGCCTGCCCGCGGGGATGGCGGCGCCGTTCGCCGCGGGGATCGTCGCGGCGGCCGTGAGCGGGTTCCTCGTGATCTGGTTCCTGCTCTCCTACCTGCGACGCCACGCCTTCACGGCGTTCCTCTGGTACCGCGTGGCGGTCGCGGTGATCGTCCTCGCGGCGATCGCCTCGGGCGCCCGGGGCGCGACGGTCTAGCGACCGCCGACCGTCATCTCGCCGACGAGCACCGACGGCACGCCGACCGAGGAGAAGAAGCGTAGATCGTCGCCGACGGCGACGATCGCGCGGAGCATGTCGGGCAGCGTGCTCGCGATCGTCATCTCGCGCACCGGTTCCGCGAGCGCACCGCCGCGGATGCGCAGTCCCGTCGCGCCGACCGAGAACTCACCGCTGATCGGGTTGGCGCCGGAGTGCACGCCGGAGACCTCTTGGATCAGCACGCCGCCCTCGGCGCGACGCAGGAGGTCCGCGAGCGACGCCGACCCCGGCTCCAGCGCGAAGTTCGTCGTCCCCACGCCGGGCGTCGAGCGGTACCCGGCGCGGCTCGCGTTGCCGGTCGATCGCGTCCCGCCGCGGTGCGCGGTGGAGGCGTCGTGGAGGAACCCGTCGAGGCGGCCGGCCGTGATGAGCGAGGTCCGCCCGGCGGGAACGCCCTCGTCGTCGAACGGCGCCGACCCCGGTCCGTCGGGACGGCGACCGTCGTCGACGATCGTGACCGCCGGGGACCCGACCTGTGTCCCCTCGAGCCCCGCGAAGAGCGAGCGCCCCTTCTGCACCGCGTCGGCGGAGAGCGCTCCGGCGAGGACGCCGAGGAACGCCGACCCCGCGAAGGGATCGAGGAGCACCGGGACGCGCGCGGTCTCGGGCTTCGTCGCGCCGAGCATCCGCACCGCCCGCTCGACCGCCTCGTCCGCGACGGCGTCCGGGTCGAGCTCGTCGAGGCGCCGTCCGATGCGGAACGAGTAGCCGGTCTGCGTGTCGCCGTCGGCCTCCGCGAGCGCGACGACGACGCACCAGCAGTCGGTCCGCTCGTACGCGGCGTCCACGCCCGTGGTGGACGCGATCGCGACGCGCGAGAGGGCATCGCCGTACTCCACGGCCTCGACCTTCGTCACGCGCGGGTCGCGCGTGGTGGCGCGGCGCTCGAGGGCGAGGGCGAGCGCCGGTTCCCCGACGCGCTCACCGACGGCCGACAGACCCTCGACACCGGCGATGCGCGCCCACCACAGGTAGACGGGGGCATCCGGACCGACGGGCGTATGCCATCCGTGC
>JBJTHT010000198.1:0-5917 GCA_046094605.1 Actinomycetota bacterium
GCCCAGGAGCGTGCGCGGCTTGTGGAATCCGGGCGTGTCGACGAACACGATCTGGAACGCCGGTTCGGTGCGGATCCCGCGGATGCCGCGACGGGTGGTCTGCGGCTTGTCGGAGACGATCGCGACCTTCTCGCCCACGAGTGCGTTCACGAGCGTGGACTTGCCGACGTTCGGGCGGCCGACGACGGCGACGACGCCGGCGCGGTGGGGCAGCCCGCCGGCTGCGGGCGGAAGGAGTTCGGGCCGAACGCGCCCGGGAGCAGTTCCGAGAGGCGCTGGCTCGTCCGTCGACCGCCCATCGTGACGCAGGTCACGATCGGATCGGTGGTGTGGCCGAACTCCCAGAGCACCTGGCGGCACGCGCCGCACGGTGGGGTCGGTTCGCCCGCGGCCGTCACGACGACGACCTCCTCGAGGATGCGCTCGCCACCGACGATCATCGCGGCGATCGCGTTGCGCTCCGCGCAGACCGACACCGGGTAGGACGCGTTCTCGATGTTGGCGCCCGGGAACACCTTCCCACCGGCCAGGACCGCCGCGCCGACGCGGAAGCCGCTGTAGGGCACGTACGCCTTGCCGCGCGCGCTCGTCGCCGCGGCGACGAGGTCCTCGGTGTGTGCGCTCACGATCCCTCCTCCGTGGTGCGTCCGTCCCCGTCCTCGTCCCCGCGCGGGGTCCGCGTGAGGAGCACCTTCGACACGCGGCGCCCCTGGAGGCGCTCCACGCGGAAGGTGAGTTCGCCGTGCGTGATCTCCTGGCCGACCGAGGGGATCGACCCGATGAGGCCGAGCACCGCCCCGCCGACCGTGTCCCAGTCGCCCACGGGGATCTCGACGTCCTCGAAGACCTCACCGAGATCGTCGATCGGGAACCGCCCGTCCACGAGGAACGCGTCGTCGCCGACGGGGAGCGGCGCCGCTGCGGGTTCCTTGTCGAACTCGTCCTCGATGTCGCCGACGAGCTCCTCGAGGAGGTCCTCGAGGGTGATGAGGCCCGAGACCGACCCGTACTCGTCCGTGACCAGCGCGATGTGGAACTTCTCCTGGCGCATCTCGCGGAGGAGCTGCCCCGCTTTCTTGGACTCCGGCACGAAGCGCGCATCGCGGGCGACGTCGCGCACGGAGGCCGCCGGACGGCCCTCGTGCAGGGCTTTGAGCACGTCCTTGGCGAACACGATGCCCACGGGGTTGTCGAGGTCGCCGTCGTAGATCGGGATGCGCGAATACCCGCGCTCCAGCACGAGCGCCTGGACGTCGCGGAGCGAGGCGGTCGCCGGGAGCGCCGCGACGTCGGGCCGGGGGCTCATGATCTCGCGCACGACGGTGTCGCCGAACTCGAAGACGGAGTCGATGAAGTCCGCCTCCTCCTCCTCGACGGTCTCGGCTTCCACGGCGAGGCCCGTGAGGTCGCGCAGTTCCTCCTCGGTGATGAACGGGCCTTCCTTCAGGCCCTTGCCCGGCAGGATCAGATTGGCGAGGCCGACGAGGCCGCGCGCGATCGGGTCCACGAGCCGGGTCACGACCACGATGAACGGGGCGAGCGCGAGCGACACGCGATCGGCGTGTTGGATCGCGAAGGTCTTCGGCGTCACGTCCGCGAAGACGAACAGCACGAGCGTCATCACGGCGGTCGCCACCACCTCGGCCAGGCCGCTCTCCCCGAACCGACGCACGGCGATCGACGTGGCGATCGTGGACCCGGCGATCGTCGACACGAGCGTGAGCAGCAGCATGACGTTCAGGTAGCGGGCCGGGTGTTCAGCGATCTTCACGAGCGACGCCGATCCGCGGACCTCCTCGCGCTCGAAGCGGAGGGCGCGCACCTTCGTGATCTTCGTGATCGCGATCTCGGACGCCCCGAAGAGGCCGACCAGGCCGACGAGCAGCAGGACGATGAGGAGTTCGATGACGTCTCCGGTCATGCCACGCTCACCCCGCTGTACCGCTCCTGGCGCGCCCACATCTCGGCGCGCTCCGCGTCCTCCTCGTGGTCGTAGCCGAGGAGGTGCAGCACGCCGTGGACGACGAGCAGTCGAAGTTCCGCCCCGAGATCGGGCCGGGTGCGCGCCGCGTACGCGGGCGCGACGACGACGTCGCCGAGCAGTCGCACGCCGTCCTCGTCGCGGGCATCGAGCGGGAAGGAGAGGACGTCGGTCGGCCCGGGTTCCCCGAGGTAGCGCTCGTGGAGGTCCGCGATCTCGGCCTCGGCCACGAACGACAGGGAGAGCTCCACGTCGGATTCGCCCTCCGCGAGGAGGGTCACGCGCGCGAGGTCCGCGAGGGACGCCGCGTCGACGGGCAGGTCCTGGCGGTCGTCCACCAGGACCCGCGGCCGATCGTCGCCGTCAGCCACCGGCACGCTCCCCGTGTCGGCGGTACGCCTCGACGATGTCCATGACGATGCGGTGGCGCACGACGTCGTCGGCCCGCAGTTCCGCGAACTCGATGCCCTCGATGCCGCGCAGGATGTCCTGCACCACGGCGAGACCGGACCGCTGGCCCGAGGGGAGGTCGACCTGCGTCGCGTCGCCGTTCACGACCGCGCGCGAACCCATGCCGAGCCGCGTGAGGAACATCTTCATCTGTTCGGGCGTCGTGTTCTGCGCCTCGTCGAGGATGATGAAGGAGTCGTTCAACGTGCGACCCCGCATGTACGCGAGGGGCGCGACCTCGACCGCGCCGCGATCCATCAGGCGCGGCAGCGAGTCACCACCCATCATGTCGAAGAGCGCGTCGTAGAGCGGCTTCATGTAGGGGTCGATCTTCTCGTAGAGGGTGCCGGGGAGGAACCCCAGCCGCTCCCCGGCCTCGACGGCGGGCCGCGTCAGGATGATGCGCGAGACCTCCTTCGCCTGGAGGGCGCGCACCGCGGTCGCGACGGCGAGGTAGGTCTTCCCGGTCCCCGCCGGTCCGATCGCGAAGGTGATCGTCGAACGGCGCATCGCGTCGACGTAGTCCTTCTGACCCAGCGTCTTGGGCGCGATGCCGCGACCGCGGTTGGAGAGCACGACGTCGGCGAGCACCTGGGTCGGTCGCGCGCGGTCGCCCTTGATCAGCTGGATCGAGCGGCCGACGGCGGAGACGTTCAGTTCCTGGCCGGCGTCGAGGAGGGCGAGGAGCTCCTCGAAGAGCAGGCCGACGCGCTCGGCCTCCCCGTGGGGGCCGGTGATCGTGATCTCGTTGCCGCGCACGACGATGCGCGCCTCGAAGGCGGCCTCGACGAGCTTCAGGAGTTCGTCGCGCTGACCCAGGAGGGCGACCATGTCGCGGTCGCCGGGCACGAGGACCTTGACGTCCGTGGTGGCGGTCACGCGGGCAGGAGTCTATCGGCCGGTCGCATCGGGGCCCTATCCGGGCGGCCAGGCGAGCGCCCGGCCCCCGAGCACGTGCAGGTGGAGGTGGAACACGGACTGGCCGGCGTCCCGGCCCTCGTTCACGACCGCGCGCCAGCCGGAGCGGTCGATGCCCTCGGCGCGGGCGAGGTGGGCGGCGGCCTGGAAGAGGTCCGCGAGCACGTCGCCGTGGCGGTCCTCGAGATCGCTCATGCGCGCGACGTGCTCGCGGGGGATCACGAGCAGGTGCGTCGGCGCCGCCGGGTTGATGTCGCGGAACGCCACGACCCGCTCGGTCGCGTGGAGGATCTGCGCCGGGATCTCCCCCGCCGCGATGCGGCAGAACAGGCAGGACGTGTCGACGGTCTCGCTCATCGCTCCTCCGGGCCCAGGAGGCGCGGCGTCTCGCCCACGCGGTCGGCGGCGAACCGCTCGAGGAGCGCCCGCTCGTCGCGGCCGAGCTTCCGCGGCACGGCGATCGTGAGGGTGAGGAACAGGTCGCCGCGGCCCCGGCGTCCGACGTTCGCGGCGCCGCGGCCCCGCAGCCGGACCACCTCGCCCGGTTGCGCGCCGGCATCGATCGCCACGCGCTCCGTGCCGTCGAGCGTCGCGATCTCCACGTCGCCGCCGAGCGCGGCGGTCGTCATCGGCACCTCGAGGACGGCGAAGAGGTCCTGCCCGCGCCGCTCGAAGAGCGGATGCGGTTCGACCTGCAACGCGAGGTAGAGATCGCCGCTCGTCGCGCCGCCACGCCCCGCGTGTCCCTGACCGGGCATCCGCAGTTCGAGGCCGTCGGTGACGCCGGCGGGCACGTCGACGGGAACGGTGACCGCCACGCCCTCGCGGCCGCGGCCGCGGCAGGCCGCGCAGCGCTCGACGATCTCCTCGCCGGTTCCCTCGCAGCGCCGACAGGGCGTCGACGTCATCACCGTGCCGAAGATGCTCTGGCGGACCTCCTGCACCTGGCCGGCGCCGCCGCAGCCGGCGCAGCGGGTGGGACCGGTGCCGGCGGCGGCGCCGGTTCCCCCACATGTCGCGCACGCCTGGAGACGCTCCACCTTGAGATCGCGGTGCGCGCCGAACGCGGCCTCCTCGAAGGACAGGTCCACGCGCGCGAAGAGGTCCTCGCCGCGCTGCGAGCGGCTCCGTCGCTGCGGGCGGCGCTGCCCGAAGCTCCCGGCGCCGAAGAACGCCTCGAAGAGGTCGGCGATGTCGCCGAAGGGCGACACGCCCTGTCCCGAGGCCGACCCGAACCGGTCGTAGCGCTCGCGCTTGGCCGGGTCGGAGAGGATCTCGTAGGCGGCGGTGACCTCCTTGAAGCGCTCCTCCGTCGCGGGGTCGCCGCTCGCGTCCGGGTGCAGCTCGCGCGCGAGCGCGCGGTAGGCCTTCTTGATCTCCTCGGCGGTCGCGGTGCGCTCGACCCCGAGGAGGCCGTACAGGTCGACCGTCGACATCATCGGGCGCCGAGGGCGGTCGCGAGCTCCGAGAGCCGGCGCGCGACCTCGCGTACCGACGCGACGACGGTGCCGTAGTCCATCGCGGTCGGCCCGACGACCCCGATCGTCCCGAGCGACGTGGATCCCGCGCGGAACGGCGCGGACACGATCGCCGCGTCCCACTCCCCCGTGCGCGGATGTTCCGCGCCGATCGTGACGGTCACGTCGTCGGCGGTCACGTCGCGCAGGAGCCGGAGCATCTCGTTCTCCCGCTCGATGGCCTCGAACAGGTGACGGAGCGTGTCGCGACGCCAGTGCGCCGCGTCGTCGGCGAGGTTCGCCACGCCGCCGACGAGCACCTGCGGGACGCGCGGCGCGAGGGCGAGGTCCGCGAGCCGGTCCGCGATCACGAGCAGCACGTCGCGCTCGGCCCCCTGCGCCTCGGCCGCCATCTTGCTCGCGAGGGCCTGCGCGTCGGAACGCGAGAGGCCGCGGAACGCGCCCGCGAGCCGGCGGTCGAGGGAGGCCAGCGATGCGGCGTCGAGCCCCTGCGGTCGGTCGAGGATCGCCTTGTCGACGCTCCCGTGCTGGCCGACGATGAGGAGCATGAGCGTCGAGGCCATGTCCAGCACCTCGACGCGCAGCAGCGATTCCTCCGCGTCCGAGGGCGGGACGGCGAGACCCGCGTACTGCGTGAGCCGGGAGAGGAGCTGCGTCGTCCCCTTGAGGACGAAGTCCAGGTCGAGCATCGTGTCGGCGAAGAACCCCGCGATCGCCTTCTTCTGGACCTCACGCAGACGCGGCGCCCCACCGATCGCGTCCACGTAGCGGCGGTACCCGAGGTCGGTCGGCGTCCGGCCCGACGACGTGTGCGGGTGGGTGAGGTAGCCCAGTTCCTCGAGGGCGGCGAGCTCGTTGCGGATCGTGGCCGCGGACACGGCGAGGCCGCTGCGTTCCACGACGGTCTCGCTGCCGACGGGCTCGCCGCTGCGGACGAACTCCTCGATGACGGCGCGCAGGACCGCGAGCTTCCGGGGTCCGAGTTCGGGTTCCATCCCGCCTATTGTTAGCAGTCCCCCGGGGAGAGTGCTAGCGGTCGCTCCAGGTCGAGCACGAGGGCGTTCAGGACGAGCCACCCGGCCTCCGTCGC
>JBJTHT010000199.1:0-7111 GCA_046094605.1 Actinomycetota bacterium
GGCTCGCACGGCATCCGATCTACGGCGGCGTCCTGCTCCTCGCGAAGGGATGGACGCTCGTGCGCGGTCCCCTCGCGCTCTTCCCGCTCGTCGCGCTCGGGATCGTCCTCGTGCTCAAGTCGATCCGCGAGGAGACCTTCCTCGTCGAGCGCTATCCCGACTACCCCGCGTACCGCGAACGCGTGCGCAGCCGGTTCCTCCCCGGACTGTGGTGACCGGGGCTCACCCCTCGACCAGCACCTCGCCCGCGTAGCCGTCGACGATCACGCGCGTCCCGTCGGCGAGCGCCGTCGCGCCCGTCACGGAGGCCACGCACGGGATGCCGAGTTCGCGCGCGACGATCGAGGCGTGCGCGAGCGTCCCGCCGGACTCCGTCACGACGGCGCTCGCCCGTGAGAAGAGCGGCGTCCACGTCACGTCCGACGCCGCGAGCACGAGCACCTCGCCCTCCAGCAGCGCATCGCCCTCGCGCAGCGAGCGGATCACGCGGACCGAGCCCGAGCGCCGACCCGCCGACGTGGCGACGCCGCGGAGCACGCGCGCCCCGTCGGCGGGTCGGCGCGGCACGAAGTCGTCGCCGACGATCAGTTCCGGCATCTCGAGGTCGCGCAGGTCCTCGAACGAGCGGCGTCGCTCCGCGATGCGCGCACGCACGTCCGCGGCGTCGCCCGCGACGAGACCGCGCACCTCGTCCAGGTCGAGGAAGAAGACGTCGTCGCGCTCGGCGATCGCACCCGCGGCGACGAGACGCTCGCCGAGCGCGAGCGCGGTCGGCCGCAGGAGCGCGTAGGCGCGCGCGTACCCCGCGCCGATCACCTCGCGGTCCACGCGCGCGCGGGCGGCGCGACGCCACGCGCGGCTCCCCTCGAGCGGGTGGCGCGCCGCGACGCGCGGGCGTTCCACGTGGCCCAGCACGAGACCGAGCGGGACCATCGGTTCCTCGCGCCACGACGCGGCGGAACAGTCGTTCGGCCGGTCGCTCAGGTGACCGAACCGGTCGAGGAACCCCGACCACGCGTCGCGCCAGGCCGGTTCCGTGACGGCGTCGGCACCGCCCGAACGCAGACGGTCGAGGAGACCGAGGTCCGCCGCGAGCGCGGCGAGGTCGGCGATCGCGACGGCCGGGTCGACCGCGCGGCGTCGCGGGTCGTCGGCGCCGGGGTCGAGCGACGACGGTTCGCCCTCGCCGGCCCCACGGCGCAGCGCCCCGTTCCACGCCAGTTGGATGAACGGTCCGTAGATGTTGAGGAGGGCGTAGCGCTCGAGGACGGCCGAGAGGGCCTCGACGCGCGCGAGGAGCGCGCGCGCGTCGAGGCCCGCCGGATCCACCGCGCGGATCGGACCCAGAGCGCGCTCGAGACGCCGGAGCGCGCGCCCCGAGGTCCGCGGGAACCGGAGGGCCGTCACCGCGAGCGCGAGGAGCCGCGGGAGGTTCCGGATCGCCGCGCCGGTCGACGGCCGCATCCGCGGGCGGTCCGACCCGGTCGGCAGCCCCACGATCTGTTCCATCGACTGGCGCGGCATCCCGAACGACGCGAAGATGCGGCCGAACACCCCCATGTCGAAGTACGAGCGGAACGCGAACGAGCGCGCGAGGTCTTCGGGCCGCAGGTCCGAGCGCCCGATCAGTCGGCGGATGATGCGCATCCACGCGCGGTTCACGATCCCGGTGTTGAGCGACCAGACGAGCGGGCGGATCATCCCCGGCATCACCTCGCGCGAGATGCGGTTCGAGAACAGCGGCACGTCGTGCAGCACGGTGATCGGGCGCACCTGGACCCACCAGATCTGCGCACCGTCCCACACCCACTCGACGTCCACCGGGCGACCGAACGATTCCGCGATGCGACGCACATCGTGCGCGAGGCGGAGCACGACCTCGTCGGGAAGCGGCGCATCGATCGACGGGCGCTCGGTGATCGCGCCGAACCGGTCCACCCAGCGCGCCGGCGTCCGGCCCTCGCCGACGAGCGCTTCGCCACTCCCGGCGACGCCCTCGATCACGACCTCCTCGATGCCCGTGACGGGGTTGCGACTGAACGCCACGCCGCCCGCCACGGCGGGGACGAGGTCCTGGACGATCGCCGCCATCGCGACGGCGCGCGTCGGCGCCTCGCCCGCGTAGGCGACGACGCGCGCCGCGTGCGCGGAGGCCGCGACGGCGCGGAGCGCATCGCGCACCGCGGCCTCGCCGCGGACGTCGAGGACGGTGGCGAACTGACCCGCGAAGCTCCGCTCCGCGCCGTCCTCGACCGACGCCGAGGAACGCACGGCGTACGCGCGTGCGGGATCGACCCACGAGAGATCGAGCGCGTGCGGGTCCGCGAGCACGGCCACGTCGACGACGCGTGCCGCGGGCACGGGATACCCGAGGGCCACGAGGCGGTGCAGGTTCGCGGCCTTCCCCCCGTGGCGACGTGCGTCCAGGGGACGCGAGAGATCTGGGATGGCCGGTCGGCCGGACATGGTTCCGACTACCCTAGCCAGACGGAGCCGATGACGGCCCCGCTTCGCTTCCGGGGGGTTCGCATGTCGGACGGACGCACCGCATCGGGCCGCGTGGCGGTCCTCGTCACCGGGTACGGCGAGCCGGAGGACCACGAGTCGTTCCGCGCGTGGAACGAACTCTCGTTCCGCCACCTCGTGCAGAAGTTCGCGCGCATCCCCGACGCGATCATCCCGTTCCTCGCCGGCCGCGCGGAGAAGAAGGTGCGCAAGGAGTGGATGGCGGCCGGCGGGTTCACGTCGCCGCACAACGAGATCTTCGAGTCGCAGCGCGCGGGCATCGAGCGGAACCTGCGCGAGCGCTTCGGCGACGCGATCGAGGTCTTCAAGGCGTTCAGCTTCACCCCGGAACACCTACCGCAGCGCGTCATCGAGCACATCCGCGGCCGCGGCCACGACCGCCTCGTCCTCTACCCCTTCATGGTCGTCGACTCCGTCTACACGAGCGGCGTCACCGTGGAACAGGTCAACGCCGCGCTCGGCGGGGGGTGGCCCACGGACATGCGCTACCTGCCCGCGTTCGACCAGCGCGAAGAGTTCCGCGACCGCCTCGCCGCGCACGTCGTCGAGGGCACGCAGCCCCTGCTGCAGCGCTTCGCGCCGTCGCAGATCGGCGTCATCCTCACGATCCACGGCCTGCCCGTGAAGACGCGCGGGTGGGAGACGGGGTTCGCGGCGAGCCAGGCGCTCTACGAGGGCGTCCGCGACCGCCTGATGACGCGGTTCCCGCTCCTGTCGATCGGCTGGATGAACCACAACAACCAGCCTGGCGAGTGGACCTCGCCCGACGTCGCGGTCGCCGCGGAACGCCTCATCACGCTCGGCGCGCGGGCGATCGTCTTCGCGCCGATCGGGTTCGTGACCGACAACCACGAGACGATCCTGGACATCGGCTACCTGCGCACCGCGCTCGAGGGCCGCGTCGAGACGGTGGCGCTCACGAGCCTGAACGACGACCCGGCGTTCCTGAAGATGGCAGCCGACTGGATCGCGCCGCTCGTCGAGGAGCTCCGCTGAACGAGCTGCTCGGCGTCGCGGTCGGCTACCTGCTCGGTTCCCTCTCGTCGGCGCGGTTGATCGGACGGCTCGTCGCGCCCGACATCGACGTCACGACGGTGGCCAAGACCCTCGAGAGCGGCGACCGGTTCGAGATCTCCTCGGCGAGCGCGACCGCCGTGCGCATCCAGGTCGGCACGCGCTGGGGACTCCTCACCGGGCTCCTCGACGGACTCAAGGTCGCGGTCCCGATGCTCGTCGCGCGCTCCCTCGGGGAACCGCTCGTCGTCCAGGTCGCCATCGCGGCCGGCGGCCTGATCGGCCACGTGTGGCCCGTCTACCACCGCTTCCGCGGCGGGCGGGGCGAATCGCCGACGTACGGCGCCCTCCTCGTGTTCGATCCCCTCGGCGTCATCGTCGCGACGCTCCTCGGATCGGCCGCGGGGTTCCTCGCGGGCCACGTGCTCGTGCTCCGGTGGTCGGGGCTCGTCGTCCTCGCGGGCTGGTTCGCCGTGGTCCGCGATGGGCCGCTGCTCGTTGCCTACACCGTGTTCGCGATCCTCCTCTACGCCTGGGCGTCCCGACCGGAACTGCGCCAACTCGCGGCGCTCTCGAAGAAGGGCGTCCCGCCGTCGAACGAGGAGATCGCGCGGGAACTCGCGATGGGCGCACGGCTCGGTCGGGCGCTGGACACGAAGAGCATCCCGGCGCTCGTGCGGCGGCTCCGCACCCGCTAGCCGCAGGGGTGGAGACGACCGGATTCGAACCGGCGACCCCCTGCTTGCAAAGCAGGTGCTCTACCGACTGAGCTACGTCCCCTCGACGAGTCTACGCGTGCGGGCCCGCGGGTAGGCTGGGCGCGTGACCGACGAGCTGCCGCCGCGCCTGCAGGAGATCGTCGACTCCTTCGTGGACGCGCCGAAGGACCTGCGACTCGAGGTGCTCCTCGAGTTCTCGAAGGCGTTCCCGTCGCTCCCCGAGGCCTACGTCGGGCGGACCGACCTCGAACGCGTCGAGGAGTGCCAGACGCCGCTGTTCCTCGCCACCGAACTCGACGCCGAGGGGAGGGTGCACCTCGTCTTCGACGCGCCGAAGGAGGCACCGACGACGCGTGGCTTCGCCTCGATCCTGTTCCACGGCATCGACGGCGAGACCCCCGCGGTGATCGCGGCGCTCCCGGAGGATCTCCCGTCCCGCTTCGGGCTGATGGAGGTCGTGTCGCCGCTGCGGCTGCGGGGGTTCTCGGCGCTGCTCGGGCGCGTGAAGCGCCAGGTCCGGGAGCTCGTCGCCTAGCGGAAGATCCGCAGCAGGTCGTCGATCCGGTGCGCGGCCTCGACCGGATGCCGGAACCGGCCCCCGCGCACGACGCGGTAGTGGTTGCGGCGACCGATGCGTTCGCGGCGGATGTACCCGCCCTCCTCGAGGTCCGTGATGATGCCCTGCACGGCGCGCTCGGTGACACCGACGCGTTCCGCGATGTCGCGCAGGCGCGCGTCCGGTTCCTCCGCGATCGTGAGCAGGACGTGCGCGTGGTTCGTGAGGAAGGTCCAGCCGCGGAGCGGCGCCTCCTCGGGCCGCGCGCTCACGGGACCCCCGCCCCCGTCTCGTCGCGCGTCGCCCGGAGGCTCGCGACGATCGAGACCGCGATGACCGCGACCACCACGCCGAGCGAGAGCGTGCTCGGGATCTTCACGACGTCGAGCAGGAGCATCTTCACGCCCACCCACACGAGGACGAGCGAGAGACCGACCTTGAGGTAGACGAACCGGTGCACGAGGTCGGCGAGCAGGAAGTAGAGCGCCCGGAGGCCCAGGATCGCGAAGGCGTTGCTCGAGAACACGAGGAACGTCTCGCGCGTGACGGCGAAGATCGCGGGGATCGAGTCGACGGCGAAGATGATGTCGGTGACCTCGACGAGGACGAGCACCATGAGGAGCGGCGTGGCCACGCGGCGTCCATCCACCCGCGCGAAGAAGTGGCCGTCGTTCCAGTGGTCGGTCATCGGGATGAACCGGCGGAACAGGCGCGCCGTCGCGGATTCGCGCGGGTCCTTCCCGTGATCCTTGCGCGTCGCCATCTTCCAGCCGGTCCACACGAGGAAGGCGCCGAAGACGTACAGGATCCAGGCGGCCTGCTCGATCAGGACGGCGCCGAGGCCGATGAAGATGGCCCGGAACACGAGCGCCCCGAGCACGCCGTAGAAGAGCACGCGGTGCTGGTACTCACGCGGGACCTGGAAGTACGTGAAGAGCATCGCGAAGACGAAGATGTTGTCGACCGCGAGCGACTTCTCGATCACGTAGCCGGCGAAGTACTGGGCCGCGAACTCGCCGCCCGCCTGCCACCAGATGACGCCGCCGAAGGCGAGGCCGATGACGATCCAGCCGACCGACCACGCGGCCGCCTCGCGCACGCCGACCACGTGGTTGTCACGGTGGGCGAAGAGATCGACCAGGAGCATGACCGCGATCGCGACCGCGGTGAGCCCCCAGAGCCAGCCCGGGACGTCCATAGGCGAAGCGTACTACCGGTATCGTGGTTCCGTCAACGCGCGGGCGGCACCAGCCCCAGGGCGGCGAGCTTGCCCTCGAGCGACTCGTCGGAGGGTTCCGTGAGGTGCGTCCCGTCGGGGAACACGATCACGGGGATCGAGCGCATGCCCTCGTTCAGTTCGACGACCTTCTCGATCGCGCCGGGGGTCGCGTCGGAGTCGATCCACGTGTACCCGACGCCCAGGCGCTCGAAGACCTTCTTGGACCGGCGGCAGTCGCCGCACCAGTCCGCGCCGTACATGACGATGTCGCTCATTCGTCACATCCTAGACCTTGCTGCCCCGCAGCGGACCCGGGTACCGTGGAGCGACCGACCCCGAGGAGGGCCCGTGGCATTCCCGAACGACACCGATCCGAAGTTCGCCGGGTACGCGCACCCGGAGCGCATCGTCTCGACGGCGTGGCTCGCCGAGCACCTCGGCGAACCCGGCCTCGTGGTGCTCGAGTCCGACGAGGACGTGCTCCTCTACGCGACGGGTCACATCCCCGGCGCGCGCAAGATCGACTGGACGCTCGACCTGAACGACCAGGTCTCGCGCGACTACATCGACGGCGAGGCCTTCGCGAAGCTCTGCGGGCGCCTGGGCATCGGGCGCGACACCACGGTCGTCGTCTACGGCGACAACTCGAACTGGTGGGCGGCCTACGCCCTGTGGGTCTTCTCGCTCTTCGGCCACCCCGACGTGCGCCTGCTCGACGGCGGACGGCAGAAGTGGGTGGATGAGGGTCGTCCGATGACCGAGGACGTCCCGGCCGCCCCCGCGGCGACCACCTATCCGGTCGTCGAGCGCAGGGACGCGGAGATCCGCGCGTTCCGCGACCAGGTGCTCGCGCACAGCAAGGCCGGCAAGCCCCTCGTGGACGTGCGCTCGCCGCAGGAGTTCAGCGGCGAACTCACCCACATGCCCGCCTACCCCCAGGAGGGCGTGCTCCGCGGCGGCCACATCCCCGGCGCCTCGTCGGTGCCGTGGAAGCGCGCGGCCAACGAGGACGGGTCGTTCAAGTCCGCCGAGGAACTGCGCGCCATCTACGAGGGCGAGAAGGGCCTCAAGCCCGGC
>JBJTHT010000200.1:0-5422 GCA_046094605.1 Actinomycetota bacterium
CGTCGCGACCCTGCGGGCCGAACCGTGGGCCAAGCGCCCCGTCACGTTCCTCGAGCACGACGACATCGATCTGATCGAGGTCGTGCGCGAGGGCGAGTCGGTCGCGCCGAAGCGGGAGGCCGCGCTCGCGAAGATCGTCGGGGACGGTCGCTACGACATCGAGGTCGTCGACGTCGACGCGATCGAGGCCCAACTCGCGGACGATGCGGACGAGGACGACGAGGGCGGCGACGCCTGAGCGGTCAGGACTCCCCGAGCGCGTCGCACGCCGCGGCGTGCTCGGGGGTCCGGGCCGGAGCGGAACACGCGATGCCGGTCCCCTGCGCGACGATCTCCCACGCCGAACCGCTCCAGCGCAGCCAGAGCTGTTCCGCGTCGTACGACGGTCCGTCGGGACCGTTGTCGCGGGGAACCGCGAACACGTGCGCGTACCCGTCGCGACACGCGACGACGTCCACCGCGTCGACGACGAGGTCCGGCGCGGTGCCGTCGAAGCGTTCCGCGAGGAACGGCAGCAGCACCTCCGAGGTGCACGCGGTCGCGAACGAGGTGGCGGGCGGGGATGGCGGCGGGGTCGTGCCGCCGCCATACCCACCGCACGCTGCGACGAGGAGACCGACGACCGCCGCGAGCGTCGCGGTTCGCACGCCGCGGAGCGCGCGCGTCACGTCACGCCTCGTGCGTGCGCTCGATCTCGGCGAGCGCGGCCGCCTCGCGACGCTTGTCGCGCCGCCGGTGCCACACGATGTAGGCGACGAGGAGCGCGCCGAGCGCCAGGCCGAACCGCGTGAGGTAGGGCTCCCACGTCTTGTACGTCGCGCCGATCAGGTAGCCGAGGACCGTGTGGCCGGTTCCCCAGATCACCGCGCCGGCCACGTCGTAGACGATGAACCGCCGCCAGGGGAGGCCCGCCGCGCCGGCCAGGATGAAGCCCACGCTGCGCACGACGGGGATGAACCGGCCCAGGAACACCGTCTTCCCGCCATGGCTCTCGTAGTAGCGCTCGGCCACGGCCAGCTTCCCGGGCGACAGGCCCACGCGCGGCCCGACCCGCTCGAGGATCCCGCGGCCGTAGCGGCGCCCGATGGCGTAGCCGACGTTGTCGCCGAGGACCGCGAAGACGACCACGACGAGCGTGACGAGGGGTAGGAGGAGCGGCGGCTCGCCGAACCGCGCATAGAATCCGCCCAGGATGACCAACGTCTCGCCGGGGACCACCACCCCCGCGCCGATCGAGTTCTCGAGGAAGACCGCGAGCCCGACGACGAGGTAGCCCCACGGCGCCGACAGGTACGGCCCGAGGAAGTGGATGATGCGTTCGAGCATCACGGCAGCCTACCCGTGCTCGCGGGCGGAGCGACGCACCCCGTGAAGACCCTGCGTGAGACGAGCGCGGGCGGCGTCGTCTACCGCCTGACCGACGCCGGCGAGGTGGAACTCGCGCTCGCCGCGCGCCGCACGCGCAAGGGCGAACTCGTCTGGGGTCTCGCGAAGGGCGGGCTCGAGGAGGGCGAGGACCGTCAGCAGGCCGCCGTGCGCGAGGTGCGCGAGGAGCTCGGCCTCGACGCGTCGATCGAGGGCGACCTCGGGAGCATCCGCTACACCTACGTGTGGGAGAACGTGCGCGTGCGCAAGCGCGTGCACTTCTACCTGATGCGCATGACCGGCGGCGACGTGTCGCTGCACGACGACGAGATGGAGGACGTGCGCTGGTTCCCCTTCGCGCAGGCGCGCAAGCGCGCCGGGTTCCGCGGCGAACGCCAGGTCATCGACCGCGCCATGGACGCGCTGCCGTCGTGAGGCGCGCGCACCTCGCCCTGGCCGCGGTCGCGCTCGCGCTCCTCGCGTCGCTCCCGATCCCGGCCGCGGCGCAGATGAGTTCGGTGCAGCTCACCCTCCGCTCCGCGCCGATCTGGAACGCGCCCGACCGCGCCACGGTCATCGTCGAACTCGCGGCCACGAACGCGGGCGCGACGACCTACGGCGACCTCGAGATCGCCGCGACCCTGCGCTCGGCGATCGGGTCGCGCTCGGCCTACGACGCGACGTTCCTGGACGGGAGCGACGCCGGCCGCGTGCTGTGGTCCATCCGGGAACCGCGGGGCGGCACCCTCACCGACGGCGGCACGCTCGACCTGACCGTGTCGCTGGACCTCGCGACCGCCGGCGTGGACGCGACCGACTCCGGGATCTACCCGCTGCGCATCGAACTCTTCAGCGGCGACGGCTCGATCGGCGTGCGGACGAGGTGCACGATCGGCACGCGCAGCACGCCGATCGAGCCGCTGCGCGTGGCGTGGAGCGTCGTCCTCGACGCGCCGATCCGGTTCCTGCCCAAGGGCGCGTTCCTCGGCGACGACCTCGCCGCGGAACTCAAGCCCACCGGGCGCCTCGGCGCACAGATCGCCGCGCTCGGCGCGTTCGCGAACCTCCCCGGCAATGCCGTCGTGGACCTGATCATCTCGCCGCTCCTCCTCGAGCAGCTGGATCGCATGCGGCGCGGCTACGCCGTGCAGATGAGCGACGACCCCTACGACGTGCGCGCGGTGGCGCCCGGCGAGGGCGGCGCGCTGCTCGCCGACCGCGCGCTCGAATCGCTCGCGCTGCTCGCGGGTTCCCGGCACGTGCGCCTCGGTTCGATGCCCTACGCGGAACCGTCGCTCCCCTCGCTCGTGGCGAGCGACCTGCCGGGCGACGTGAACGTGCAGCTCGAGGTCGGCCTCGACGAGACCGAGCGCATCCTCGGCGTTCGCCCCGACCCTTCGGTCGTGCGTCCGCCCGGCAGCGCGATCGACGCGGCGACGCTCGCGCTCCTCGCGCGGCGCGGCGTCGGCACCGTGATCCTCGACGCGGGGACCGTGGACCTCCCCGCGCAGCCGCTCGGCTTCGCGCCGCCCGCGGAGGTCTCGCTCGACGCGGGCGGCGGCGAACGCGTCGCGGGCCTGGCACCCGACCCGGGACTCGCGACGCTGCTGGCCGACGTCGCCGCGACCGCCGACCCGGTGCTCGCCGCCCACGTCGTCCTCGGGGAACTCGCGGCGATCTGGCTGGAGTCCCCCGGAACCGAGCGCACGCTCGCGATCGCCCTCACCGAGGCCGTGACGGCCGCGCTCCCGCCGGGGTTCTTCGCGCCGTTCGCCGACGGCATCGGCACCGCGCCGTGGCTGCGCACGCGCGGCGCCGCGACGATCGCCGCCGACCTCGTCGCGATCAGCGCCACCTACGAGGTCGCGCCGCAGATCGGCGGCGCCTTCACGGACGACTACGTGCAGGCCCTGCGCGAATCGCGCCACCGTGTGGAGGTCCTGGGAACGATGCTCGTCGAGGACGCGGGCGAGGTGGAACGCCTGCGGCGCCTGCTCCTGCTCGCGCAGTCGGCGGTGTTCCTCGACGACCCCGCGCGCGGCCAGGGGTTCATCGCCCAGGTGGACGGCGACACGACCTCGCTCCTGGGGTCGATCCGCCCGCTCGGCGGCCAGCAGGTCACGCTCACGTCGAGCCAGAGCGTGCTGCCGATCCAGGTCGAGAACATCGCGCCGCAGTCGATCCGGGCGACCGTGCGCATCGTCTCGCAGCACCTGCGCGCGAGCGTGGAACAGGACCTCACCCTCGGGCCCGGCGAGCAGCGCGTCCTCTCCTTCGACGTGGCGCTGCGCTCGAGCGGACGGTTCCCGCTGCAGGTCCAGATCGTCTCGCCGATCGGCGCGGTCGTGTCGCAGACGGCGCTCTTCGTGCGCTCCACCGAACTGAACCGCCAGGCGCTCGCGATCGTGATCGGCGCGTCGGCGATCCTCGTCGTGCTCTGGTTCCGGCGCCTCGCGCGGGCCCGGAGGAGCGGGTGAGCGAGGAGCGCGACCTCGTCCGCGCGACGGGCGTGATGTCGGTGGGAACCGCGCTGTCGCGCATCACGGGGTTCCTGCGGCTGGCCGCGATGGCCTACGCGCTCGGCATCACCGAGACGCGCCTCGCGGACGCGTACTCGATCGCCAACATCACGCCGAACATCCTCTACGAATTGGCGCTCGGGGGGATCCTCACCTCGGTCGTCGTCCCGGTCGTCGTGGAGTGGACCCAGACGCACGGCCGGGAGGCCGCGTGGGACGCCGTGCGCCGCCTGCTCACGCTCGCGGCACTCGCCCTCGGCGGCCTCGCGGTCGTCGCCATCGTCGCCGCGCCGTGGATCGTCGACCTCTACACCGTGCGCGTGGCCGGCGCCGACCGCGAGGCCGTCCGCCAGCTCGCCACCTTCTTCCTGCGGTGGTTTATGCCGCAGATCCTCTTCTACGGCGTCGGCGCGATCGCCACGGGCCTGCTCAACGCGCACCGGCGTTTCGCCGCGCCGATGTTCGCCCCGATCCTCAACAACCTCGTCGTCATCGCGACGTTCGGCGCGTTCGCGCTCATGCCGGGGCCGGCGGCCGGTTCCGGGCAACTGGCGACGACCGCGCAGGAACTCGTGCTCGCGATCGGCACGACGCTCGGCGTCGTCACGATGACGCTCGCGCTGCTGCCGTCGGTGCGCGACCTGGGCTTCCGGTTCGAACCGCGCTTCGGCCTCGACGCGGCGATGCGAAAGATCGGCGCGCTCGCGGGGTGGGTGTTCGTCTACGTGCTCGCGAACCAGGCCGGCTACCTCGTCGTCCTCGTGCTGGCCGCGGGCACCCAGGGCGGCTACACCGCGTACGCATCGGCGTTCATGCTGTTCCAACTGCCGCACGCGATCTTCGCGGTGTCGATCTTCACGGCGCTCCTGCCCGCGCTCTCCTCGCGCTGGTCGACCGGCGACGTGGAGGGGTTCCGGAACCTCCTCGCGCGCGGCCTTCGCGCCACCGGCGCGATCGTGCTCCCCGCGGCCCTGGGCTACCTCGTCCTCTCGCGCGAGATCGTGCGCGTGCTCCTGGAACACGGCGCGACCGGCGCGGCGAGCGGCGACCTCGTGGCCTCGGTCCTCGCGGCGTTCGCGATCGGCCTCGTGCCGTTCTCGGCGTTCCAGCTCCTCCTGCGCGCGTTCTACGCGGTGCAGGACACGCGCACGCCCGCGCTCGTGAACCTCGTCGCCCTCGCGGTGAACGTCGGGGCGAACCTGTTCCTCGCCGTCGGCCTCGAGCTCGGCGTGCGCGGCCTCGCGTACGGCCACGCGGCGTCCTACCTCGTGGGGTCTGCGCTCCTCTATTGGATGCTCCGGAAGAAGGTCGGGGCGCTCCCGGCGGGATCGGTGGGTCCGGCGCTCGGACGATCCCTCGTCGCGGCCGTGGTCACCGCGGCCGCCGCCTGGGGCGTACAGCACCTGACCGGCGGGTGGTTCGGGTCGGGGTTCCTCGGCGGAACCGTCTCGCTCGTGCTCGCGATCGGCGCGGGGCTTGCGGTCTTCGTCGGGGCTGCGATGCTCTTGGACGTGGACGAGGTGCGCGCCGCGCTCGGT
>JBJTHT010000201.1:0-3841 GCA_046094605.1 Actinomycetota bacterium
GCGCATCCACCACGACCAGGTGCTCAAGCCGATCCTCTTCAAGCACTGGAAGATCGATCAGCTCTCCGGTCTCACCGACGAGGCGAAGCAGGCCCGCGACGAGATCGTGGCGCACATGGCGAGGATCGACCGCATCGCGACGAAGCTCGGGCACCCCGTGGGACCCTCCGTGACCTCGGGGGAACCGCAGGACTGACCTCGCGGCGCCACGCTCCTTCCACGTGCGTCGAGGGCGCTATCGCGCAGCCGTGAGCGGCACCGCCCCTACACTGGTGCCCAGTCGCCCTCGTAGCTCAGTGGATAGAGCAGCGGTTTCCTAAACCGCGTGCGGAGGTTCGATTCCTCCCGGGGGCACCGACGCCTGCAGGTCGAGGAACGATTCCACCTCGGCACGCGTAGGCATCGCCTGCGCGCCGCGACGCGAGACCGCGAGGCCGGCTGCGGCCGCTGCGAAGCGGGCGGCCGCGGCCGCCTCGAGGCCGTCCGCGAGGCCGATGGCGAATCCCGCGGTGAAGCAGTCCCCCGCGCCGGTCGTGTCGACGACGTCCGCGGGGAAAGCGGCGACCCGAACGCACCGTCCGTCGTCGACGATCGCTCCCCCCGCTCCGAGCGTGACGACGACGACCGATGGCCCGGCGTCGCGGAGCGCGGCGGCTGCCGCGATCGGATCGTCCGCGCCGCTCAGGAGTCGGGCCTCCGAGGCGTTCACCACCAGGGCGTCGACCTCGTGCAGGAGATCGGGATGCATCGGAACCGCGGGCGCCGCGTTCAAGACGATGCGCGCCCCGGCGGCTCGACCGTGGCGGGCGGCGGCGAGAACGCCTTCGATCGGGATCTCGAGCTGGAGGACGACGAGGTCGGCGCCGGCGAGATCGCCAGGGGCGATCGCGTCGGCGCCGACGGACGCGTTCGCCCCGGCGACGACGACGATCGCGTTCTCGCCGCGGCCATCCACCGTGATGACCGCGAGCCCCGAGGGAACCCCGGCGACGGTGCGGACGCGGTCGACGTCGATACCCTCCTGCCGGAGGACGCCGCGCAGGAACGCACCGTCATCGTCGTCGCCGACGGCACCCACCATGGCGACCGACGCGCCGAGCCGAGCGAGCGCGACGGCCTGGTTGGCTCCCTTGCCGCCCGGGACCCGGTGGACGCCTGTGCTGGCGATCGTCATCCCCGGCTCGGGGATCGCGTCGACCGCGAGGACGAGATCGGCGTTCAGACTCCCGACGACGACGGCGCGCACGGCGCCTGCCTACCGCACGGAGGCGAGCACCGGGACGGCGGCGCGGACGATCGTGCGGAAGTCGGGGTAGGCGCGCTCGCTCAGGTCGAGGACCGCGTCCAGCACGATCGGCGAGGAGATGCCCGCCGACATCGTGGAGACGAACGTGAAGGCGACCACCCGCATGCCCGCGTGATGTCCGGCCATGACCTCGGGGAGGAAGGAGTTGGACGAGATGGAACAGCCGGCCACCTGTGCGAGCCGGATCTCCGCGGGTGTCTCGAAACTCGGACCCATCCAGAACCCCGCGATCCCGGTCGGGAACCGCACCCCCGCCGCCTCCACCGCGGCGACGACATCCCTCGTGAGGTCGGCGTCGTAGAGCTCTGCCATGGACATGTACGGCGTCGGCCACCCCTCACCGAACCGCTCGGTGGCGAGCGGATTGATGCCAGAGAAGTTGATGTGGTCGGTGAATGCGAGGAATGACCCCGGCTGCACGTCGGCGCGCATCGAGCCGGAGTTCGCCTGATAGAGGAGCGTGCGGCAACCGGCGAGCGCGAGGCTCCGGGCGGGGATCCCCGACTCCGCCCACGTCGCGCCGTCGCACGGGAGCACCTTCGCCTTGACGCAGGCGACCAGCGCGCCGCCCACCCTGCCCACGTCGACCTCGTTGATGTGACCGGGGATAGCGCTCGGGCGAAACCCCAGATCCGAGAACGGGACGGTGATGCGGTCCTCGAGCACGTCGGAGGCGGCCCCGAAACCGGTCCCGCAGACCAGACCCACCGAGGGTCGCGCGCCCGCGCGCTCGACGATGACCTCCGCCGCTCGTTCCGCCGCCGCCCTCGTGCTCATCGAGCCCGGAATATAATCCGACCTTCCAACGACGTGGGAGGGCTCCATGAAGCGCATGGCATGGATCGCCGTCGTCGCACTCTTCGCGGCGGCCTGCAGCGCGGGTGACGGGGGCGGCGGCGCATCGCCGTCGGCCAGCGGCCCGGCCGGCGAGCCGCAGCGAGGCGGCCGCCTCGAACTCGTCGCGCTCAACGACCTCGCGACGCTCGACAACAGCCAGGCGGTGACCGGCATCGACTACAACATGGTGGCCGGTGCGCTCTACGAAGGGCTCTACCACTTCACGCCGGAGGGAGAACTCGTTCCTGGCATCGCCGACGGCATGCCGGAGGTCTCCGACGACGGCCTGACCTACACGATCCGCATCAAGGACGGCGCGACGTTCGCGGGTCCCGACTTCGAGCCCCGTCAGGTGACGGCGGCCGATGCGGCCTTCGGCATGGAGCGCGCGCTCGACCCCGATACGCAGCCCGCACAGTCCTGGGGCGCCGGCTACCTGTTCGCCATCGAGGGAGCCGAAGCGTTCGCGGGCGGGGAGGCCGACAGCGTGTCCGGCATCCAGATCGTGGATGACGCCACGCTGCAGGTAACCCTCGCTGCACCCACGTCCACGTTCATCTACGGCTTGACGATCGCGACCAGTTGGCCGGTCCCCCGCGAGGCGGTCGAGGCGCGCGGCGCCGCCTTCGGCGACCAACCCGTCGGCGCCGGTCCCTTCTACCTCAAGGAGTGGAACAAGGGTTCAGACGTCCTGATCGCCCGAAACCCCGGCTACGTCGATCCCGACCTCCCCTACCTCGACGAGATCCACGTGGACCTCGGCGTGGACGAGAACACCATCGCGCTGCGGCTGCAGGCGGGCGAGGCGGACGGCGTCTTCGAGCAGTTCGCTCTCTCGCCGGAGGCCGTGCGTCAGCTCCAGCAGGATCCGACGCTGCGCGTG
The DNA here is from genome assembly GCA_046094605.1 of Actinomycetota bacterium. GTDB lineage: Bacteria > Actinomycetota > UBA4738 > UBA4738 > HRBIN12 > JBJTIF01. The sequence goes on from JBJTHT010000201.1 coordinate 3,027, forward strand.
GAGGATTCGATCGGTCCGCGCATCTACTACCTGGCGCTCAACAACGACGGCATCTTCGCCGACGAGCAGCTGCGACTCGCCGTGGCGTACGCGGTGACGCGCGACTTCACCGCGCAGTTCGGCGACATCGCGAAGCCCTGGAACCAGCTGATGTCCTCGACGTCGGCGCAGTCGGACCCCGCCGCGACCGAGAACTACCCCAACGACCCCGACCTCGCCCGGCAGACGCTGGAGGACGCCGGCTACGACGGGACGCCGGTCACCATCGTCTACGACGTGTCCGACCCCTACAGTTCGGCGAACTCGACGGCGATGAAGCAGGACCTCGAGGCCGTCGGCTTCACGGTGGACCTCCAGGGCCTCCAGCAGAGCGAGTTCTTCTCCGCGATCTACGACCCCACCGCGTTCGACATCTCGTCGACCTACTGGAGCGCGGACTACCCGGACGCGCAGGACTTCTTCTCGACGAACTTCGTCTGCGCGTCCATCGACATCCTGAACATCGCCCGCTTCTGCGACGAGAGCATCGACGACGCGTTCTACGCGACCGATGCCATGCCGTTCGGGGCGGAGCGGGACGCGGCGTTGCTCGACGTGCAGCAGCGGTGGATCGACGCGGTGGCGGGCATCCCGATCATGGAGATCACGCCGAAGGTCGTGCTCGGGCCCCGCGTCGGGTCGATCCCGACGCTCGCGACCTACGCGCCGTTCGACTGGAAACTCGCCTGGGTCAGCGCCGGCGCCTGAGCGCGGCGACGACGACGTGACGCGACCCGCAGCCCCCGTCCTGGAGATCCGGGGGCTGCGGGTCGCCG
>JBJTHT010000202.1:0-2298 GCA_046094605.1 Actinomycetota bacterium
CCCGCTCATACGCGGTGGCGCGGCCCGCCCGGGGGGGGGGGGGGCCCCCCCGCCCCCCCCCGCCCCCCGCCCCCCCCCCCGACCCGCTGGGTCGGGCTGTCCGGCGTGATGAGTTCCGGGAACCGCTCCTCGAGGCCCGCGAGGTCCGCGACGAGCGCGTCGTACTCCGCGTCGGCGATCTCCGGGTCGTCGAGGACGTGGTAGCGGTACGCGTGGTGGTTGATCGCCTCGCGAAGTTCCTCGACGCGGACCTTCGCGTCGGCGCGCTCCCGGTCGCTCATGCCACCGACCGGAGGATGCGTGCGCCTCCGAGGAGCTCCTCGCCGCGGTACACGACGACCGACTGTCCCGGGGCGACGCCGCGCTGCGGGGTGCGGAACGAGACGCGCACCTCCGCGCCGACCGTCTCGATGACGGCCGGCGCCGCGTCGCCACGGTAGCGCAGCTGCACGTCGGCCTCGAAGGGACCGACGGGCGCGCTGCCCGCGGTCCACCGCGCGCGGTCGGCGACGAGTCCACGGCGCGCGAGCAGTTCCCCCGGACCGACGACGACGCGATCGCGCGCCGCGTCGATCTCGAGGACGTAGGAGGGTTCCGGTGTCGAGACGCCGAGGCCGCGACGCTGGCCGACGGTGAAGCGGAACGTGCCGGCGTGGTCCGCGAGGCGTCGGCCCTCGACGTCCACGACCTCGCCGGTGCGCTCCAGATGCGGCGCGCGGGCCGCGAGGAAGTCGCCATGATCGCCCGCGACGAAGCAGACCTCCTGCGAGTCCGGCTTGTCGGCCACCGGCAGACCGAAGCGCACCGCGTGCGCCCGCGTCTCGGCCTTGCTCATCCCGCCGACGGGGAACAGCGACCGCGCGAGTTCCGCCTGCCCGAGGCCGTGGAGCATGTACGACTGGTCCTTCGCGCGGTCGAGGCCGCGCAGGAGGTGCCAGCCGTCCGCGTCCCGCCGCGTGCGGACGTAATGGCCCGTCGCGACGAAGTCGACGCCGAGGTCCTCGGCACGGCGCAGGAACGCCCCGAACTTGATCTGTTCGTTGCAGCGCGCGCAGGGGTTCGGCGTGCGTCCGGCGGCGTGTTCCCCGACGAAGTCGGCGAGCACGGTGGCCTCGAAGGTCGCGCGCATGTCCACCACCTCGAAGGGGAACCCGCCGATCGCCGCGACCGCCGCCGCGTCGGCCCGCGCGGTCGGCCCGCAGCAGGCGTGATCGAGCCCTGCCTCGGACGCGACCAGTTCGAGGTGCGTGCCGACGACCTCGTACCCGCGCTCGGCGAGCAGACACGCGGTGACGGAGGAGTCAACGCCACCCGACATGCCGACGAGGACGGAACCCGCGCCCATGCGCCCAAGTGTAGGGGTCCCCTCCGTCGCCCCGCGGCTATGCTCCCCGCCGGAAGGAGGCCGCATGCGCGCCGTGGTGCTCGTGAAGTACGTCCCCGCCCCGCAGGGGACCCCGACGATGGGACCCGACCACCTCCTCGTGCGCGACGCGGCCGACGCGGCCCTCGACCCGGGCGACGAGTTCGCGATCGAGCAGGCGCTGCGCATCGTCGAGGCGCAGGGCGGCGAGGTCACGCTCGTCTCGATGGGGCCCGCGCAGGCGCAGGCCGCGATCCGCAAGGGACTCTCGATGGGCGCGGCCAAGGGCGTCCTCGTCACCGACCCTGCGCTGCGCGGCGCCGACGTGCTCGCGACCGCGCGGGTCCTCGCCGCCGCGGTGCGCGCCGAGGGCTTCGACCTCCTGCTCGGCGGCGTCGAGTCCACCGACGGCTACACCGGGACGCTCCCGATCGCGGTCGCGGAACTCCTCGGCGTCCCGGGCCTCACCTTCGCGCGCGCCGTCACGGTCGCCGACGGGATCGCGCGCGTCGAACGGCAGACGGAGGGCGGCTACGACGTCGTCGAGGCGCCGCTCCCCGCGCTCGTGACGGTGACCGGCAGCGCCGACGAGCCGCGCTACCCGAACCTCAAGGGGATCATGGCCGCGAAGCAGAAGCCGGTGGAGGAACGCTCGCTCGCCGACCTCGGCCTGACCGCCGCCGACGTCGCGCCGACGCAGTCGATCGCCGCGGTGCGCGAGGCGCCGGGCCGCCAGGCGGGCGAGATCGTGACCGCCGAGGACGGCCCGCGGCGCATCGCCGACCTCCTCGCCGACGCGAAGGTGCTGCGATGACGACCGTGTGGGTGTGGGTCGATCTCGGTCCCGACGGGCCGCACCCGTCGGCGTTCGAACTGCTCGCGAAGGCGCGCACCCTGGGCGAGGCGGCCGCGGTCGCCCTCGGACCGGGGGCGAC
>JBJTHT010000203.1:0-6678 GCA_046094605.1 Actinomycetota bacterium
GCCGAGCGCGCGTGCCGCCGCGCGGCCGCGCTGGCGGGGGCCGGGCCCGCGGGGTGCACCGCGCGGGGGGGGGGGCGCGCGCGCGGGGGGCGGGCCGCGGGAGCGCCCGCGGCTACGCGTCGCGCTACCTCGCGCTCGCGAACTACGCCAACAACCTGCGACGCCTCGGGTGGAGCGACGCCGACCTCGGGGGTGACGGATCGGACGCGGTGATCGACGCCGTCGTCGCGGTGGGCGACGTCGATGCGATCGAGGCGCGCGTGCGCGCCCACCGCGACGCCGGCGCCGACCACGTCTGCGTGCAGGTACTCACCGCCGACGGGAGCGTCGGGCTCCCCGGGTACGCCGACCTCGCGGACGCGCTCCTCGGGCGCTAGCGCCCGGGCACCACGTCGCAACGCTCCTCACCGAGGAACGCGCCGATCGACGCGCGGTGCCGGGCCACCCACCGGTACGCGCGCTCGGTGAGCCGCGGCGTCGCCGCCGGGAGCCACGCGAGCCACCGCATCGCCGGTAGGAGGCGCAGGAGCGGTGCGACGGCGGCGCCGGCCGACCGCACGACCCCCTCGGGCGACACGAGGTGCCACGACGTCGCGCGGTCGGGTTCCGGGACCGAGGCCAGGAGCGACGGGATCGACGGATCCGCGAGCGGAACCGCGAGCAGGCGGCCGCGTCGGTCGAGGCGCAGGACGCGCGCCGCGCTCCACCGGCAGAACCCGCAGGCGCCGTCGTAGACGAGCGCCCAGCGGTTCATCGGCCGGGGAGGTCGCGCCGACCGCCGCGCGCCCAGGCGAAGTTGCGGCGGAGCCAGGCGGAGACCACGGCGGCGATCACCGCGGCCGCGAGCATCAGCCCCAGCAGGATGACGGCCGTCGCCTTGAGCACCGCGCCGAGCACCCCGAAGATCGAGGCGAGCAGGAGCAGCAGCAGGATGAAGACGAGCATGCATCCATCGTACGGGCCGTCCGGGCGCGCGGCACCCCGTAGTAGGCTCGCGCCCATGGCACGGGCCCTGCAGGCCTACGTGGACGGCACGTGGCGCGACGCGCGCGACGGCCGCCGCCTCGACGTCGTGAACCCGGCCACGGGCGAGGTCATCGCGACGGTCCCCGACTGCGGCCCAGCGGACGTCGCCGACGCCGTCGCGGCCGCCCGGCGCACGTTCGACGACGGGTCGTGGTGGCCGCGCACGAGCGCGCGGGAACGCGGCCGGATCCTGCTGCGTGCCGCGGAGATCGTCCGTCGCGAGCACGAACGCCTCGCGCACCTCGAGTCCACCGACTGCGGCAAGCCGATCGGCGAGGCCCGCGCCGACCTCGACGAGGTCGCGTTCATGTTCGAGTACTACGGCGGCTGGGCGACGAAGGTGCACGGCGAGATCCCCCCGGTCGGCCCCGACGCGCTCTCGCTCGTCGTCAAGGAACCCATGGGCGTGGCGGTCGGCATCACGCCGTGGAACTACCCGCTGATGATGGCCGTGCAGAAGATCGCGCCCGCGCTCGCGGCGGGATGCACGTTCATCCTCAAGCCCGCGGAACAGACGCCGCTCACGGCGCTCGAGCTCCCCGCGATCCTCGAGGAGGCTGGCCTGCCGCGCGGGGTGTTCCACGTCGTCACGGGCCTCGGGGAGACGGCGGGCGCGCCGCTCGTCACCGATCCGCGCGTGGACAAGATCGCGTTCACCGGCTCGCGCGACGTCGGTCGCCTCATCATGCGCACCGGTGCCGACACGCTGAAGCGCGTGACGCTCGAGCTCGGCGGCAAGTCGCCCAACATCGTGTTCGCCGACGCCGACTTCGAGAAGGCGATCCAGGGATCGGCCAACGGCATCTTCTGGAACCAGGGCGAGATCTGCTCGGCCGGTTCCCGCGTCTTCATCCAGCGCGACATCTACGACGACGCGCTCGCCGCGCTCGTTGACCACGCGAAGAACGTGCGCCTCGGCGAGGGCGTGGACGAGGCGACGACCATGGGACCGCTCGTGAGCCGCGAGCAGCAGGAACGCGTCGAGGCCTACATCGAGGTCGGCCGCGGCGAGGGGCGCCTCGCGGTCGCGGGGGTACGCCCGTCCGATCCACGCCTGGCCGGCGGCTACTTCGTGCCGCCCACGATCTTCGCCGACGTCTCCAACGACGCCCGCATCGCGCGCGAGGAGATCTTCGGACCGGTGATGACGGTGATCCCGTTCGGCGACCCGGCCGAGGTCGTGCGCCTGGCCAACGACAACGACTACGGCCTCGCCGCGGCGGTGTGGTCGCGCGACATCACGAAGGCGCTCAACACCGCGCGCGCGCTGCGCGCCGGCATCGTCTGGATCAACGACACGCAGCCGGCGCCGAGCGAAGCGCCGTGGGGTGGCTACAAGCAGTCGGGCATCGGGCGCGAGCTCGGCGCCCACGGCGTCGAGGACTACCTCGAGGCCAAGCACATCTACGTGAACCTCGCGGAGTAGCCCGCCGTGGCGTTCGACCTCCGGCCGCTCCTCGCGCCGCGTTCCATCGCGATCGTCGGTGCCTCCGAGTCGCGCGATTCGTGGGCGCCCGAGATCGAACGGAGCCTGCGCCACGTCGGGTTCCGCGGCGACCTGCACCCCGTCAACCCCAAGTACGAGACGGTCTGGGGCCGGCCCTGCGTCGCCTCGGTCGGCGACCTCCCGCGCGGCGTGGACCTCGCGGTCATCGTCGTCCCCGCGCGCGTGGCGGTACGGATGGTGGACGCGTGCGGCGAGGCGGGCGTGCGCGCGGTGATGGTCGTCTCGAGCGGCTTCGCCGAGTCGGGCGACGAGGGCCGCGCGCTGCAGGACGACCTGCGCGCGGCGGCGCGTCGCCATCGCCTGCCGGTGCTCGGGCCCAACGTCGAGGGCTTCGTGAACTACGTGGAGCGCGTCGCGCCCTACGGGACGACGCCGCCACCGGAACCGGTCCCCGGCCCGATCAGCGTCATCTCGCAGTCGGGGACCGTTGCCTGGACGATGAACCAGGTCGCATCGGACCGGGGCGCGGGCCTGCGCATCATCCTGGGCGTCGGGAACGAGGCGGTGCTCGGCCTCGGCGACCTCTACGCGTGGGCCGCGGCCGATCCCCAAACCCGCGTCGTGACGAGCTACCTCGAGACGATGCGCGACGTCGAGGGGATCGGCCGCGGCCTCGACGCCCTGCGCGCCGCGGGCAAGCCCGTCGTGATCTGCGCGCCCGCGGGGCGCAGCGCCGCCGCGCGCGCGTCGATCGTCGCCCACACCGGCGCGCTCGCCGGCGACACCGCGGCGCGCGACGCGTGGCTCCGCGCGCGGGGCGCGATCCTGGTCGAGGACCCCGTCACGATGTTCGAGTCGGCGGTCCTCCTCGCACGCCACCGACGCGTGCGCACGACCGGCGTGGCCGCGGCGCTCCAGTCGGGCGGCGCGTGCACGCTCTTCGCGGAGGCCGCCGGCGCCGCGGGCCTGGACCTCCCGGCGTTCGCGTCGGCGACGAAGAAGCGCCTGCGCGCCGCGCTCCCGCACTTCGCCTCGCAGAACAACCCGCTCGACGTGACCGGTCAGGCCGCCGTCGAGACCGACATGTACGTGGGGGCCCTCGAGGCGCTCGCCCACGACCCCGCGATCGGCATCGTCGCGTTCGACGCGTTCCCGCCGCGCCTCGAGGGCGAGGGCGTGTGGGCGGCGCCGGTCCTCGATGCCGTTCGACGCCTGCGCCGCGAGACCGGCGTCGTGTTCGCCTCGGTCGCGATGAGTCCGCTCGCCTACTCGCGCTCGGCCAAGGACTTCGTCGCGCGCGCCGGCATCCCGTTCCTCCAGGGCCACCGGTCGGCCACCGGCGCGTTCCGTGCGCTGATCGAGGCGGCGTCGTCGCGCGAGCGCGTCGCGCCGGAGCTCCCGCCGCACCCGGCGCGCGCCGAGGCCCTGCGCGCCCTGCGGGGTCGCTGCGGCCCCGTGGACGAGGCCGTTGCCGCCGCGGTGCTCGCGGCCTACGGCGTGAAGCGCCCGCGCGAGACCGTCGTCGCCGACCCCGCTGCCGCGGCGCGCGCCGCCACGCGCATCGGGTTCCCGGTCGCCGTGAAGGCGCTCGCACCGGAACTCCCTCACAAGGCCAAGCTCGGCGGCGTGCGGCTTCGCCTCGCGAGCGCCGCCGACGTCGAGATCGCCGCGGCCCAAGGTCCTCGTCCAGCGCATGGTCGAGGGCACCGAGGTGCTCGTAGGCGCGCTCGTGGACGAGCGCTTCGGCGCGATGATCACGATGCGACCGGGCGGAGCGCTCGCGGAGGTCGGCGAGGCGCGGTTCGTCGCCGCGCCGCTCACGCCCCGCCAGGCGCGTTCCTTCGTCGCGTCGCAGGCGGATCGCTGCGGCCTCGACGCCGCGCGCCACGATCTCGCCGCGACCGCACGTGCCGTGGCCGCGATCGCGCGCGCCGCGCACGATCTGCGCGGGCGCATCGCCTCGCTCGAGGCGAACCCGCTCCTCGTGGGCGCCCGCGGCGCGGTCGCGGTGGACGCGCTCGCCGAGGCGCGACCGCCCGCGTGATCTACGGCCTGGCCGCCGCCGTCCTCTGGGGTATCGCGGACTTCAGCGCGGCGCTCCTCAGCCGACGGATGCGCGCGGTTCCCGTGGCGCTCATCGTGCAGGCCGTCGGTGCGGTCGGCCTCGGCCTCCTGTGGCTCGTCGTGCGGCCGCCGTTTACCGCGGACGCGACCGAGATCGGCCTCCTCGCGCTGAACGGCGTCCTCGCCGCCCTCGCCTACCTCGCGCTGTACCAGGGGCTCGGCATCGGACCGGTCGCGCTCGTGTCGCCGATCGCCGCGTCCTACGCGCTGGTCTCGATCGGCCTCGCGATCGTCGTCCTCGGGGAACGCATCGGGCCCGCGCTCGGCATCGGTGGCGCGATGACGCTCGCCGGCGTCGTCCTCGCATCCTCGGACCTGCGCAGCGTGCACCTCGAGGACCTGGAACGCGCGCGCGGGGTCCCCTACGCGCTCGCGGCCGCCGTCCTCTTCGGCGTGGCGACCTTCATCCTCGGGCGCAGCGCGAAGGAGATCGGCTGGATCACGGCGATCGTGCTCGGCCGCGCGTTCACCTTCGCGGCGATCGGCGCGGTCGCGCTGGCGCTGCGCACCCGGTTCGACCACATCGACGCGCGCGGCCTGCTCGTCGCGGGAGGCCTGGGCGTGATCGACCTGCTCGGCATCGTCGCGTACGCCTGGGGGAGCCAGGTCGCCCTGCTCACCCTCGTCGTCGCGACCTCGGCCACCTTCCCGCTCGTCTCGGTCGTGGGCGGGGTCCTCGTCCTCGGGGAACGCCCCGCCCGCACGCAGTTCCTCGGGATCGGCCTCGTCGTCCTCGGGCTCGTCGGCCTCGGCCTCGCGGGCTGAGGCGACGGACGACTACCATCCTCCGATGGCACACGACGCCTTCGAGGCCTCCGTGGACGTCGTGCGCGCCGCACGCGAGCGCGGGGTGCCGCTGCGGCTCCTCGGGGGCCAGGCGATCCGCCTCCTGTGTCCGGAGTTCCCCCACCGGGCGCGCAACGACCAGGACATGGACTTCGCGGCGGTCTCGTCGGCCAAGCGCGAGGTCATCGCCTTCCTGAAGGAGCTCGGGTTCGTCGGCGACGACCGGTTCAACACCCTCCACGGCGACCGGCAGATGTACTTCCAGACGCCCGAGGGCGGGACGAGCGTCGACGTCATCCTGGACAAGCTGAACATGTGCCACGTGCTCGAGTTCCGGGACCGCATCGACAACATGCCCTACACCCTCGACGTGACCGACCTGCTGCTCTCGAAACTGCAGATCGTCCAGCAGAACGAGAAGGACGTGCACGACATCGGGCACCTGCTCGCCGGGTTCCCGGTCGTGGAGGGCGACGAACCCGAGGCCATCGCGTGCGCGCGCCTCGCGTCGATCCTGGGCGACGACTGGGGCTGGTGGCGCACCGCCACCGGGAGCCTGCGGAGCGTCGCGGACCACCTGCGCGGGGACCTCGCGCGGCTCGTGCCGGCGGATCGGCGCTTCGACCCGGTGGCGCAGGCCGAGCGACTCCTCGCGTTCGCCGACGCGACGCCCAAGTCCCTGAAGTGGAAGATGCGCGCGCGCGTCGGCGAACGCGTGCCGTGGTACGAGGTCCCGGAGGAGGTCGGGCACTAGCCCGGCAGCCGCCGCTCCCCCGCGAAGAGCATCGCGGGCGTCTCGCGTTCCCGGACGAGGTGCATCGCGCCCGCATCCACCAGGACTTCCGCCGCGCGCGGCCGCGCGTTGTAGTTCGAGGCCATCACCATCCCGTACGCGCCCACGTCGAGCACGGCGAGCAGGTCCCCGGCGCGCGCGCCGAGCTCGCGGTCGCGCGCGAGCGTGTCCGCCGTCTCGCACACCGGCCCGGCGACGTCCACGCGGCGACGATCGGGTCGCGGCGCGACCTCGACGACGTCGTGGTGCGCGTCGTAGAGCGCGGGCCGCAGCAGGTCGTTCATCGCGGCGTCCACGACGAGGAACGACCGGTCCGCGGCCTCCTTCTCGTACTCCACGCGGGTGAGCAGGAGCCCGGCCGGGCCCCCGAGGGCCCGGCCGGGCGCCACGATGACCGTGGGCGGGCGCCCGTCGAGGTCCAGGGGCTCGAGCAGGATCCCCGGGCCCGACAAGCGGGCCCCGACGCGCCGCACCTCGCGCCCGGCGAGACGGCACGGCGCGA
>JBJTHT010000204.1:0-2084 GCA_046094605.1 Actinomycetota bacterium
CACGTCGCGGGTGAGCGATCCGCACGCGTTCGGACCGACGACGCGACCGACCCCGAGTTCCTTCATCGCCCAGACGTTGGCCTTGTAGGGGACCGCGTGCGGGGGGAACTCGTGGTGGCGGCCGTGCCGCGGGATGAACGCGACGCGCACGTCGCCGATCGAGCCGATCACCGGCGGGGCCGAGGGCCTGCCGTAGGGCGTGTCGATGTCGACGGTCTCGGTGGACTCCAGGAAGGAGTAGAAGCCGGAGCCGCCGAAGACGCCGACGTCGGCCCGGCTCACGCGTCGGCCTTCGAGGAGGTGCTCGGCGAGGAGGCGCTCGGCGTCGAACCCGTCGTCGAGGTCTCGGTCGACGGGGAGGACCCCGACGAGGACGCGCCGCCCTCGGACGTGCCGCCCGTGGTCGGCGTCGTGGTCGAGGAGGTCTTCGCCTCCTTCTTCTTGGAACGGCTGTCCGTCGCGTAGAACCCCGACCCCTTGAAGACGATGCCCGCGGGGTGGAACACCTTCCGCACGGCGCCGCCGCACGCGGGGCAGCGCTCGAGCGGCGGATCGCTCAGGCGGGCGTGGACCTCGGTGTGCTCGCCGCACGCCTCGCACGCGTACTCATAGGTGGGCATGCGGGGGATTGTAGCCACGCGTGCGACCGCGGCTCCCCGGGTAGGGAGCGCCGGGGAGGGGTCGCTATGCTGGCTCGACTGCGGAGGAGGAGCGAGATGAAGGTACGCAAGGCGGTCATCCCCGCCGCCGGCCTCGGCACGCGGTTCCTCCCCGCGACGAAGGCGCAGCCCAAGGAGATGCTGCCCCTCATCGACAAGCCGGCGATCCAGTACGTCGTCGAGGAGGCCGTCGAGGCCGGCATCACCGACATCCTCATCGTCACCGGCCGGGGCAAGCGTTCGATCGAAGACCACTTCGACCGCTCCTTCGAACTGGAGCACTACCTCGAGTCGCGTCGCAAGTTCGACGAGCTCAAGCAGGTCCGCGCGATCTCCGAGATGGCCTCGATCCACTACACGCGCCAGGGCGATCCGCTCGGGCTCGGCCATGCGGTCGCCGTCGCGGAGGACTACGTGGGCGACGAGCCGTTCGCCGTGCTGCTCGGCGACGACGTGATGGAGCGCGGCCACCCGCTGCTCGGCGACATGCTCGGCATCTTCGAGCGCCTCGACCGCAGCGTCGTCGCCGCGATGGAGGTCCCCCCCGAGGAGATCCGGTTCTACGGGTCCATCGCGGCCACGGTCCTGGAGGACGGCCTCGCCCGCGTGGACGGCATCGTCGAGAAGCCGGAACCCGCCGAGGCGCCGTCGAACCTCGCCGCGATCGGGCGCTACGTGCTGACGCCCGAGATCTTCGCGTGCCTGCGTTCCATCGAACCGGGGATCGGTGGCGAACTCCAGCTCACCGACGCGTTGAACCTCCTCGCGCGGGGACAGGGCGTCTACGCCCGCGTGTTCCGCGGCGGTCGCTACGACACCGGCAACAAGCTCGACTACCTCAAGGCCGTCGTCGACCTCGCGGTCGAGCGCGACGACCTGGGACCGCGCTTCGCGGCCTACCTCGCCGATCTCGTGCGGCGCAAGGGACTGCGCTGACGCGCCTCGGGTCGCTCCCTAGACTGACCGCATGAGCGCGCGCGCTGGCGGGCACGACGACCTCCAGCCCGTCGACCGGGTCCGCGAGCGCATCCTCGCGGCGGTCGAGCCGATCCCGCCGATCGAACTGCCCCTGACCGAGGCCCACGGATGCGTCCTCGCCGAGGACCTCCTCGCGCCCTTCGACCTGCCCACCTTCGCGTCCTCGGCGATGGACGGCATCGCCGTCCGCGCGGAGGACGTGCGCGGCGCATCCCCGCAGCGGCCCGTCACGCTCCCCGTCGTCGGCCGCGCGATGATCGGCCGCCGCGCGGAGGCGCCGGTCGGGATCGGTGCCCCGGTCGCGATGCGCACGGCCTCGCCGATCCCGACCGGCGCCTCCGCGCGGCGCCCGATCATCGCGCGGCCCACGATGGGGAGCGTGATCGGCCGCTGCGGCGAGGCGCCGCGCACGTCCTCGGCGCGGACGGCGATGCCGTCCATCGCCGA
>JBJTHT010000205.1:0-3879 GCA_046094605.1 Actinomycetota bacterium
ACGCCCGCCGACGGCTCGACGCCGGTGACGATCGCGAGCGGGGGCGAGTTCTTCCTGGAGCCCGACGCGAGCGCGTGGAAGATCGTCGCGTTCTCCGTGAACCGCAACGACAGCACGGCGCCCGCGCCGACGGGGGCGGCCTCGTGACGCGCCGCGTGCTCGCCGGCATCGTCGGCATCGCCTGCGTCGCCGCGGGCGTCGCGTTCACCGCGCGCACCGCACGGGTCGCGCGGGCGATGCCCTTCTTCCAGATCGAGGCCGCGCACGCCGAGCACATCCCCGCCTACGACGGCACTCGACCCCTCTTCGTGCTGCTCCTCGGGAGCGACGCGCGCGAGGACGACGGTGAGGATCCGACGCGCACGCGCGCCGACTCGATCCACCTCGTCTCGTTCGACCCCGCGACGGGCCGCAGCGCGATCCTCGGGTTCCCCCGCGACTCCTACGTCGACATCCCGGGATTCGGCACGAACAAGATCAACGGCGCGATGGTGGACGGCGGCCCGGAGCTCGTGGTGCAGACCGTCGAGGCGCTCACGGGGATCACGATTGATTACTGGGTGCTGACGTCGTTCAAGTCGTTCGCCGCGATGATCGACGACATCGGTGGCCTCACCGTCGACGTGCCCTTCGCCATGCAGGACCCCGCCTACTCCGGAGCCGACTTCCAGCCCGGCGTGCAGGTCCTGAACGGCCGCCAGGCGCTCGCGTTCGGTCGCAACCGCCACAGCCTCCCGTCCGGCGACTTCGGTCGCTCGGAGAACCAGGGACGCCTGATGCTCGCCGCGCTCGCGCAGCTGCAGCAGCACTTCACGGACGACCCGGGCGATCTCCTCACCTACATCGCGGCCGGCCTGCGCCACGCGCGCACGAGCCTGCCGATGAGCGAGGTGCTCCGCCTCGCGTTCACGGTGTCGAAGGTGGATCTCGCGTCGATCCAGAACGTCGTCGTCCCCGGTTACGCGGCGATGGCGGGAACGAGTTCGATCGTGCAGCTCGCGCCCACCGCGCCGACGCTCTTCGCCGACATGGCGGACGACGGCGTGTTCCTCGCCGAGAACCTCCCCGCGAGCCCCAACGCGTCGCTCCTCGACTGACAGCGCGCCGGGGTAGGCTCGCCGCGTGACCCAGGCCGCCGACCGCGTCGGTTCGCACCCGCTCGGTGAACGCGTCGCGCTCGCGCTCGCGGTCCTCGCGACGGTGCCGGGCATCTGGCTCCGCGTGGTGGGGGCCGATCTCCCGCACCCGGTGGAAGCCGTGGTGTTCGGCGCGGCCATCGTGGGCGCGGCCTTCCTCCTGTCGTGGGCGGCGGAGGTGGCGCAGCTCGACATCTCGGCCGGGCTCGCGATCGCGCTCCTCGCGTTCATCGCCGTGCTGCCCGAGTACGCCGTGGACATGGTCTTCGCGTGGAAGGGCGGCAATGCCGTCGAGACATTCGGCCGCGCGTGCAAGGACGTCGCCGACGTGGGCGAGAGCGCGTGCTCGCTCGCCCTCGCGAACATGACCGGGGCGAACCGCCTCCTGATCGGGGTCGGTTGGTCCCTCGTCGTGTTCATCATCTGGCGCCGGTCGAGCCGCATGGGCCGACCCGTCCGCGAGGTCCGCCTCGAGCGCGCCCGGTCGGTCGAGATCGGCTACCTCGCGCTCGCCACGGCCTACTCCCTGTTCTTGCCGCTCAAGGGCTCGATCACGCTCGTCGACGCCGCGGTGCTCGTCGCGATCTTCGTCGCGTACACGGTGCGCATCTCGCGCTCCCCGGCGGAGGAACCCCACCTCGTCGGCCCGGCGGTGATCATCGGCGACCTCGCGCCGAAGAACCGGCGCGCGGCGGTGCTCGCGATGTTCCTCTTCGCGGCCGCCGTGATCCTCCTGTGCGCGGAACGCTTCGCCGAGGGCCTCGTGCTCACCGGCAAGGAGTTCGGCGTGAGCGAGTTCCTCCTCGTGCAGTGGCTCGCGCCGCTCGCGTCGGAGGCGCCTGAACTCCTCGTCGCCGGCCTCTACGCGTGGCGCCTGAACCACAACGGCGGGCTCGGCACGCTCGTCTCGTCGAAGGTGAACCAGTGGACGCTCCTCGTCGGAACGCTCCCGATCGTCTTCGCGGTCGCGTCCGGCGGCCTGCACGGGCTCCCGATCGACGCCCACCAGCGCGAGGAACTCTTCCTCACCGCCGCGCAGTCCTTCTTCGGCGTCGCGGTGCTGGTGAGCCTCTCGATCTCCACGCGCGAGGCGCTCGCGCTGTTCTCGCTCTTCTGGGCGCAGTTCCTCGTCGGCGCGCTCGTCCCCGCATCCCTCGCGGGGGTGGAACGCACGATCGTCGGCGCCGTCTACGTCCTGCTCGGTGCCTCGATCCTCGTCCGGCAGCGCGGCGCCGTCGCCGGCCTCGTCCGCGACGGGTTCCGCACGGACCTGCGCACCCTCGGCGCCGGGGACGCGCCGACCGGCTGACCCTGGACCCCCGGGCCTTCGTCGAGCACGCGATCGAGGAGGGCTCGGACGTCCACGTCCGCGCGTTCCCCGCGCGCGACGACGCGCCGACGCCGCTCCCGGACGATCTCCCACCGCTCCTCGTCGAGCGTCTCGCGCTGCTCGGCGTCGAGGGGCTCTACACGCACCAGCGCGAGGCGCTCGACCTCGTGCGTGCCGGTCGCGACGTCGTCGTCGCGACCGGCACGGCCTCGGGGAAGACCCTCGTCTACAACGTCGCCTTCGCCGAGCGAGCGATCGCCGATCCGCGCTCGACCGCGCTGTACCTGTTCCCCACGAAGGCCCTCGCGCGGGACCAGCTTCGCCAGGTGCGCGACCTGCGGCTCACGCAGGTGCGCGCGGCGGTCTACGACGGCGACACGCCGAAGGCGGAACGGCCGCTCGTGCGTAGGAACGCGAACCTCGTGCTCTCCAACCCCGACATGCTGCACGCGTCGATCCTGCCCGACCACGCGCGGTGGGCGGACTTCCTGCTCCGACTCTCCCTCGTCGTCGTCGACGAGGCGCACGTCGCACGCGGCGTCTTCGGTTCCCACGTCGCGATGATCCTGCGGCGCCTGCGACGCCTCGTCGCGCACCACGGCGGCGACCCGCGCTTCGTCGTCGCGTCGGCGACGATCGGGAACCCCGCCGAGCACGCGGAGCGGCTCCTCGGCGTGCCCTTCGCGGCGATCACGGAGGACGGTTCGCCGCACGGCGAGCGCATCTTCGCGCTGTGGAACCCGCCGATCATCGACGACGAGACGGGCGCGCGACGCAGCGCGCTGACCCAGGCCGCGGAGATCGTGGGGCGCCTCGCGGCGGACGGCGTGCGCTCGATCGGCTTCGCGCGATCGCGCCGCGCGGCGGAACTCCTCGCCGATCTCGCGCGCCGCGAGTCGCCCGCCGAGGTGCGCCCCCGCATCAAGGCGTACCGCGCCGGCTACCTGCCGGAGGACCGACGCGAGCTCGAACGACAGCTCGCCGCCGGCGACCTCGTCGCGATCGCCTCGACGAACGCGCTGGAACTGGGCGTGGACATCGGATCGCTCGACGCCGCGGTGCTCGTCGGCTACCCCGGGACGCGCGCGTCGATGTGGCAGCAGGCCGGCCGCGCGGGTCGCCGCGGGGCGTCCTCGCTCGCCGTGCTCGTCGCGCAGGACGATCCGCTCGACCAGTACCTCGCGACGCACCCCGGCGCGCTCTTCGACCAGCCGCCGGAGGCGGCCGTCATCGACCCGACCAACCGTCACGTCCTGGAACCGCACCTGCGCGCGGCCGCGCGCGAGCTGCCCCTCGCGGACGCCGAGCTCGCGTTCTTCCCCGCCGGCGCCGCGCCGGCCGCCGGCCGCCTCGAGGCGGCCGGCGTGGGCGCGCGGCGCCGCGCCCCCCGCGTGGGCCGCTCGCTCGAGCCGC
>JBJTHT010000206.1:0-3983 GCA_046094605.1 Actinomycetota bacterium
GGCGCGGGGGGGGCCGGGCGGGGCGGGGGGCGGCGGGGCGGCGGGCGGGCCCCCCCCCGCCCCCCCCCCCCCCCCCCCCCCCCCCCCCCCCCCGCCCGCATCGCCGACGTCGACAAGGACGACGCGGAGCGCTAGGGGCCCCCTGCTAGGCTCGCGCGCATGTCGCGGCGCGGGTGGCTGATCTTCGGCGCCCTCGGCGTCGTCTGGGGTCTGCCGTACCTCTTCATCAAGATCGCGGTCGCCGATCTCGCGCCGCCGGTCATCGTCTTCGGGCGGGTGTTCCTCGGCGCGCTGGTCCTGGTTCCCGTGACGTGGCGCAGCGGTGCGCTGCGCGCGGTGCGACCGCGGCTCGGATGGGTGATCGCCTTCGCGCTCGTGGAGATCAGCGGCCCGTGGGTGCTGCTCACGTTCGCCGAGACGAAGGTGTCGAGTTCGCTCGCGGCGCTGTTCATCTCGGCGGTGCCGCTGATCGGCGCGATCGCGGCGTGGTCGCTGCGCCTCGACGACCGGCTCGACCGCACGCGCCTCGTCGGCCTCGCGCTCGGCATCGCGGGCGTCGCGGCGCTCGTCGGCCTCGACGTGCGCGGCGGTTCCTGGATCGCGGTCGGCGCGCTCGTGCTCACCGCGATCGGCTACGCGATCGGGCCCATCATCATCGCGACGCGCCTGGCCGACCTGCCGAGCCTGGGCGTCATCGCGGCCTCCTGCCTCACCAACGTCCTGCTCTACGCGCCGTTCGCCGCGCGCGCGTGGCCCGCGTCGGCGCCGACCGAGGCGTGGGTCTCCGTCGCCATCCTCGGCCTCGTGTGCACCGTGGGCGGGTTCATGCTCTTCTTCGCCCTCATCGCCGAGGTCGGCCCGACCCGAACCACCGTCATCACCTACGTGAACCCGGCCGTGGCGGTCCTGCTCGGGATCGTCGTCCTGGGGGAACCGATCACCCCGGGCCTGCTCGTCGGGTTCCCCCTCGTGCTCCTGGGGTCGTTCCTCGCCACGCGCCGGGCCCCCGCCATGGAGGACGAACCGGTCCCGGCCTAGGGCCTCCTTGCTAGGCTCTCGCCCCCATGCGCGTCGCCTACCAGGGGGAACCCGGGGCGTACAGCGAACAGGCGGTCCTCCGGCTGTTCCCCGACGCCGAACCCATGCCGTGCGAGACCGTGCGGATCGCGTTCTCGCGCGTGACGAGCGGTGAGGCCGACTTCGCGGTCGTGCCCGTCGAGAACTCGCAGGCCGGCACGGTGAACGAGACCTACGACCTGCTCGGCGCGAGCGACCTCGTGAAGATCGTGGGCGAGGCGGTCGTGCGCGTGGACCACGCGCTGCTCGCGCCCAGGGGCGCGCGCCTCGAGGGGATCCGCCGCGCGCTCTCGCACTGGCAGGCGCTCGCGCAGTGCGAGGAGTTCCTCGCGCGCCACCACATCGAGGCGGTGCCCTCGCACGACACGGCCGGCGCGGCGCGCCTCGTCGCCGAGCGCGGCGACCCGACCGAGGCCGCGATCGCGAGCGTGGAGGTCGCGAAGGTCCTGCCGCTCGCGGTGCTCGCCGAGCGCATCCAGACCTACCCGGAGAACTTCACGCGCTTCGTCGCGATCGGGACCGAGGACGCGGGCCTGGGCCGCGCGACCAAGACCTCGCTCGTCATGGCGGTCAAGCACACGCCGGGCGCGCTGCTCGCGACGCTGCGCGACTTCGCCGATCACGGCGTGAACCTCGCGAAGCTCGAGTCGCGGCCGCGACGCGGCGCGCCGTTCGAGTACCTGTTCCACGTGGACCTCGACGGGAGCGCGCAGGACGAGGAGGTCCGCGCCGCGCTCGCGGCCGCGCGCGCCCACACCTCGCTCCTGCGCGTGCTCGGGAGCTACCCCGCGGCGACCTGACATGTCCCTCTACCGGCCCTCGACGATGCGACGACGACGGGGACCCGGGGGAGGACGCGTCCTCCTCGGGCTCCTCACCTTCGGCATGGTCGCGTTCGCGTTCCGCGTCGTGGCGGGCGTGTGGGTGCCGTTCACCTCGGCGGGCGAACCGGAACCCTCGCCCACGCCGGTCGCGAGCATCACGCCGGAACCCTCGCCGCTGCCGATCAACCGCGAGTTCGCCGGCATCACGACGTTCCGCGGGAACGCGTCGCGCTCCTACTACGGCGTCGGACCCGTCCCGCGCAAGGCCGAGATCAAGTGGCGCTACCCCGCGGAGGGGTCGATGTGCGGTGAGGCGGTGCTCAAGACCACGTCGGGCAACGTCACGCGCCAGCTCTGCGGCGTCGGCTGGACGGGCCAGGCCAACGTCGTGCAGGTGGACGGGCGCGTCGAGGTGCGCTTCGGCGGCTACGACGGCGCGGTGCACTTCCTCGACGGCAAGACCGGCCAGGAGATCCGCCGCCAGATCGAGACCGGGGGACTGCCGAAGGGCTCGATGACGACCGACCCGACCGGGTTCCCGCTCGTCTACGTCGGCTCGCTCGACGGGAAGCTCCGCGTGATCGCCCTCGACCGCGACACCCCGCAGGTGCTCTGGGAACTCGACAGCCAGACGAGCGTCGACAAGCCCCTCTGGGGACGGTCGTGGGGCGGGTCGCCGCTGATCCTCGGCGATCACCTGATCGAGGGCGGCGAGAACTCCTGGATCTACGTCGTCCGCCTCCACAAGGAGTACGGCGAGGACGGGCTCGTGACGGTGGACCCGGAGATCGTGTGGAAGGCGCCGGGCTGGGACGACCAGCTCCTCGCCGACATCGGCGACCAGGAGGTCTCGATCGAGAACTCCGTGGCGTACCGGCGCGGCGTGATCTACTTCGCCAACTCCGGCGGCCTCGTGCAGGGCTGGGACATCTCGCGGATCCTGGACGGCGGCACGCGCGCCGAGCAGGTGTTCCGCTTCTGGACGGGCGACGACACCGACGCGACGATCACGATCGACCCCGACGGCTACCTCTACGTGGGCGTGGAGAAGCAGCGCGGCACCGCGCGGTCGGCGCAGGTCGGCCAGCTCGTGAAGCTCGATCCGTCCAAGCCCGAGAACCCGATCGTGTGGTCGGTCACCCTCGACACGCCGGGCATCGACGGCCAGGCGGGGGTGTGGGGGACGCCGGCGATCGCCGACGGCATGGTCTACGTGCCGACGAACGCCGGGGAACTCGTGGGCATCGACGCGCAGACCGGCCGGGTGTGGTGGAGCGTGCAGCTCACGCCGCCGGCCTGGTCCTCGCCGGTCGTCGTGGACGGGGTGCTGCTGCAGACCGACTGCTCGGGCACCCTCTACGCCTTCGACATCGCCAAGCGGCCCAAGGCCGTGCCCCCCCTGGTCTGGAAGCTCGAGATCGCCCAGGGCTGCATCGAGGCCACGCCGCTCGTGTGGAAGGGCTGGATCTACATCGGCGACCGCGCGGGCGGCTTCTACGGCATCGCGGAGGCGTCCACGCCGTAGCATCGGTGCGTGGCACGCCACGCCCGTCCCGGTCTGCTCGCGATGCTCGCCGCGTTCGTCGTGGTCGGCGCGGGGTACTGGATCGCGACGGGGAGCGTCCGCGGCGAGGGGGTGGGGGGGGGGGGGGGGGGCGGGGGCGCCGCCCCGCCGGCGCCGGGCGCCCCCCCCACCCCGCCCCCCCGGGCCGCGCCCCCGCCGACCCCGGTTCCCAACGCTCCGGTGAACACCGCGTTCGAGGGGCTCACGACGTTCCGCGGGAACTGGTCGCGCTCCTGGTACGGCGAGGGACCGATCCCGCGCGCGCTGCCGGAGGTGCTCTGGCGCTACCCCGCGACCGGGTCGCTCTGCAGGAAGAGCGCGACGCCGGAGGATCCCGACAAGGTGTGGTGCGGCACCGGATGGACCGGGCAGCCCAACGTGATCGTGGGCGACGACGGTTCCCTCGAGATCCGCATCGGCGCCTACGACGGGCACTACCACTTCCTGGACGGCGCGACGGGGGAACCGGTGCGCCCCGACCTCGTGACGGGCGACCTCGCGAAGGGTTCGGCGACGTC
>JBJTHT010000207.1:0-4404 GCA_046094605.1 Actinomycetota bacterium
CGTTCGCGAGTCTAGCAGCGGCCCTAGCGGAGCCCGACGCGCACGGGCATGTGCTTGATCCCGTGCACGAAGTTGGAACGCATGCGCTCGACGGGCGCCGTCGGCTCGATCGTCCGCAGCCGCGGAAGCAGTTCCTGGAACAGCACCTTCGTCTCCAGCCGCGCGAGGTGCGCGCCGAGGCAGAAGTGCGGGCCACCCGGACCGAAGGTGACGTGCGGGTTGGGGGTGCGCCGGATGTCGAACCGGTAGGGGTCGGGGAACACGGATTCGTCGCGGTTGGCGCTGATGTACCAGGTCACGACCTTGTCCCCGGCGCGGATCCTCTGGCCGCGCAGCTCGACGTCGCGCGTAGCCGTCCGTCGGAAGTGGAGCACGGGCGTGGCCCAGCGCAGGATCTCCTCGACCGCGGTCGGGATGAGCGACATGTCCTCCTGGAGGGCGCGGAGCTGCTCCGGGTTGGACATGAGCGCGTGCATCCCGTGGCTGATCGTGTGCCGGGTCGTCTCGTTGCCCGCGATCATCAGGAGCGAGAAGTAGTTGTCGTAGTCGTGTTCCGTGAGGATGCCCTCGCGCTGGGCGAGCGTGAGCGCGGTGATGACGTCCTCCTGGGGTTCCTCCATGCGCAGGTCGCGCTGGCGGCGGCCGTACTCGAACACCTCGAGCGCGATCGGCGAGCGGAACGGCAGGAGCCGGTAGGCCTCCGTGTCCACCTGGTCCACGACCGCGGCGGAGTACTCGGGGTCCTGGTTCCCGATCATCGCGTCGCCCCAGTCGATCAGCATCGGCGCGTCCTCCTGGGGGACCTGGAAGATCGCGCAGAGGAACCGGATCGGGAGCTCCTTCGCGATCTCGAGGACGAAGTCGAACTCGCCCTTCTCGAGCGCCTGGTCGAGGACGCCGCGGGCGACCTCCCGGATGAAGTCCTCGTAGGGCTGCAGACCACGCACGGTGAAGCGCTTGTTGCAGACGTTGCGCAGGTCGCGGTGGCGCGGCGGGTCCGTCTCGAGCATCGACCGACGCACCTCGAGCTGCTCGGAGTCGAGTTCCTCGAGCGCCACGGCGCCGGTCTCGGACGAGTACGTCTCCCAGTCCATGTGGACGTCCACCAGGTCGTCGTAGCGGTGGACCGACCAGAAGCCGTGGTTGGGGGCCGGTTCCTCGTGCCACATCACGGGCCGCTCGCGCCGGAGCTCGTCGAACCACGCATACGGCGCGTCGTCGACGTAGTTGTCGGGATCGACGAGGTCGATGCGGTCGAGGTCCGTCACGGGATCAATAGAAGGGCTGGTAGTAGGCGAGTTCCCAGTCCGTGGGGACCGTGACCGACGGATCGGCGACCGCCGCGACGTAGCGCTGCCATTCCGCGCGCTTGAGCGCGCCCCAGGTCTCGACGAACCACGGGCCGAACGCTGCCGAGAGCGCCTCGTCGGCCTCGAAGGCCTCGACGGCGGCGAGGAGGTTCTCCGGGATGTGCGTGGACGCGACCGGCGCCTCGCCTCGCGGCTGCTGCTCCGGGAGGGCGAGCGTGCGTTCGAGACCGAGGCGCGACATGTGCAGCAGCACCGCCGCCGCGAGGTACGGGTTCGCCGCGCCGTCGGCCACGCGGTTCTCGAGGCGCGTCGCGGGCCCGCGGTCGGGGGAGATGCGGATCGCGACGGTGCGGTCGTCGTGGCCCCAGTTCCCCCAGTAGCCGTTCATCATGTCCGGCAGGAGCCGCTTGTAGGCGTTCACGGTCGGCGCGAGGATCGCGGCCGACGACGCGTGGAAGGCCAGCTGACCCGCCATGCAGTGCCGTGCGAGGTCGGTCAGGCCATCGGGGGACGTCGGGTCGTAGAGCGCGTTGTGGCCCTCGCGGTCGCGGAACGAGATGTTCACGTGGAGGCCGTTGCCGCCCTTGTCGGGCCAGGGCCTGCCCATGAACGTCGCACGGTGGCCGCGTTTCGCGGCGACCTCGTGCGCGAGCAGACGGAACAGGAACGCGTCGTCGGCCGCCTCGATCGCGTCGCGGTAGCGGATGTTCACCTCGTACTGACCGTCGTCGAACTCGGTGCACCACGCCTCGATCGAGAGCCCGCAGCCGGCCGCCGTGTCGACGATCTCGTTCACGACGCCCTCGGGGTCCACGGCCATGCCCGTGCCGTAGACGCGCGAGGCGGGCGTGTGGACCCCGCGCCAGCCGCCGTCGGCGTCGGGACGCAGCAGGTAGAACTCGAACTCGAAGGCGACCTGCGGCTCGAGGCCCATCGCGCGCCACGGTTCCACGGCCGCGCGCAGGATCGCGCGGGGGTCGAGCGCGAGCGACTCGTGGCGGTGTGAGAGGTCGCCGATACCCACCACGGTGTTCGGTTCCCACCCCGGGCGCAGCGACGACGGGTCGAGCGTCGCCTCGAGGTCGGGGAGACCGACGTCGAAGGCGAGGCCGGTGACGGGCAGGATCTCGCGGTCGTGGATCGTGACGAGGGTCGTGAGGCAGAAGTTGGCGCGGCCCCGGTCCTCCCAATCCCCGTAGAGGTACTTGCCGCGTTCCAGGCCCAGCAGGTCCGACCAGAGGAGCCGGAGGCGCTTGCCGGCGGTGTCCATCCCCACCTCCACGGACCCGGTCGGGTCCCCGGCGCGCAGGATAGTCCCCGCGCCCGCGGCGGGCGAACCGACCTCAGTCGCGCCGAGGCGGGCGGATGCCGCGGAACTCCCAGTCGCCGCCGAGGGCCGTCGAGCGGACCTCCTCGGACTCCGACGGCTGGGCGCCGACGTCCTCGCGCACCGGCAGGTCGCCCTCGACGATCGCGTTGCGCAGGCACCCGAGACCCTCGACCTCGACCTCCACGACGTCGCCGGGTTCGACGGGGCGGGAGTTCGCGGGCGTGCCCGAGAGGATCACGTCGCCGGGGAGGAGCGTGATGGTGCGGGCGAGGTCGGCGACGAGGTAGTGCATGTCCCAGCGCATCTCGTCGGTGGAACCGTCCTGCACCACCCGACCGTTCACGCGCGTGACGATGCGCTTGCCGTGGAAGTCCCAGTCGTCGACGAGGCCCGGCCCGAGCGGACAGAGCGTGTCCGACCCCTTCACGCGCAGCATCGAACCCGAGTCCGTGTCGCGGAAGTCGTGCAGGCCGTAGTCGTTGGCCACGGTGAAGCCAGCGATGTGCGCCGCGGCCTCCTTCGGGGAGATGCCCTTCGTCGGCTCCCCGATCACGATCGCGATCTCACCCTCGTAGTTGAGGTAGCGGCACCGGGGCGGCCGCACGACCTCGCCGCCGTGGGCGTTGAGCGCGGTCACCGGCTTGTGGAAGTAGGTCGGCGCGGGCGGGAGCGTCGCGACGAACTCCGCGACGCGGCTCGCGTAGTTGAGGTGCACGCAGAGGATCTTCGAGGGCACGACCGGCGGCAGGTGCTGCGCGGCGCCTCGCCGTCGAGCACGATCCTGCGCGTCTCCATGGGGGGTAGTATGCGCGCCGTGGCCGAACCGAAGGGGTTCCTCCCGCCGCGCTCACCCGAGGGGCGCGCCTCGATCGTGGCCGGGCCGCCGTGGCACTACTCGGGCGATCTGCTCACGATCGAGTACCGCACCGACCCCGACGCCGTCGCAGCGCTGCTGCCCGATCCGATCCGGCCGTCCTCGGAGGATCCCGGCGCCGTCGCGCTGATCTTCGCGGATTGGCAGTCGTGCAGCGACTCGTTCGCCGAACTCCAGGATCCGGTGCGCAGCCAGTACAAGGAGTGCTTCGTAGTCGTGCGCTGCGAGTACGAAGGGGAGCGCTACTCGCGCTGCGTCTACATCTGGGTCGACAAGGACTTCGCGATCGCGCGCGGCTGGCACCAGGGCTACCCGAAGAAGCTCGGTTCCATCTGGATGTCGCGGCCGGTCGCCTACGGCAGAGCCGGCCCGCGCCTCGAACCGGGCGGGCGCTTCGCCGCGACGGTCGCCGTCCACGACCGGCGCATCATCGACGCCCAGGTCGAGCTCACCGGCCCGTCGGAGACCAACGGCTTCGTGAACGCGCTCCCGATGCTCCACTCCCGGTCGTTCCCGTCGATCGAACCGGGGAAGCCGGCGTCGATGGACGAGCTCGTCACGATGCGTTCGTTCGACTGGGAGGGCTCGCCGGTGTGGCAGGGGACCGCGTCGCGCGCCTTCCACCCCTCCCCCGTCGAGGAACTCGAACGCATCGCGCCGCGCGAGATCATCGGCGCCTACTGGCGGAGCGTCGGCGTGTCGTGGCGCGAGGGAACGCGCCTGGCCTGAGCGGCGCGTCCGTGCCGCTGGGGTAGCCTCCCGCCATGCGTCTCGTCCGCTTCGTCCACGGCGACCGGATCGCGCCCCGCGGGGCCGGGGGCGTCGGCGGGGGCGGGCGGCGGGGGGCCGTGGTGCCGGCCCCCCGGGCGACGGGGGGTGCCCGCCCCCTC
>JBJTHT010000208.1:0-2477 GCA_046094605.1 Actinomycetota bacterium
GCCACACTGGGACTGAGACACGGCCCAGACTCCTACGGGAGGCAGCAGTGGGGAATATTGCGCTAATGCGGGAAACCGTGACGCAGCGACGCCGCGTGGGGGATGAAGGCCTTCGGGTCGTAAACCCCTTTCGCCAGGGACGAAACTGACGGTACCTGGAGAAGAAGTCCCGGCCAACTACGTGCCAGCAGCCGCGGTAACACGTAGGGGACGAGCGTTGTCCGGAATCATTGGGCGTAAAGCGCGCGTAGGCGGTTCGGAACGTCGGGTGTGAAACCCCGGAGCTCAACTCCGGGACTGCATCCGATACGGCCGGACTGGAGGTAGGTAGGGGGGATCGGAATTCCTGGTGTAGCGGTGAAATGCGCAGATATCAGGAGGAACACCGGTGGCGAAGGCGGATCCCTGGGCCTTACCTGACGCTGAGGCGCGAAAGCTGGGGGAGCAAACAGGATTAGATACCCTGGTAGTCCCAGCCGTAAACGTTGGGTGCTAGGTGTGGGCGGATATCGACCCCGTCCGTGCCGAAGCTAACGCATTAAGCACCCCGCCTGGGGAGTACGGCCGCAAGGCTAAAACTCAAAGGAATTGACGGGGGCCCGCACAAGCGGCGGAGCATGCGGCTTAATTCGATGCAACGCGAAGAACCTTACCTGGGTTTGACATGCAGGGTGAAGCCCGTGAAAGCGGGAGCTCTACGGAGCCTGCACAGGTGGTGCATGGCTGTCGTCAGCTCGTGCCGTGAGGTGTTGCCTTAAGTGGCGCAACGAGCGCAACCCCTGTCCCTAGTTGCCAGCGGGTCATGCCGGGAACTCTAGGGAGACTGCCGGTGCCAAACCGGAGGAAGGTGGGGATGACGTCAAGTCATCATGCCCCTTACATCCAGGGCTGCACGCATGCTACAATGCGCGGTACAGAGGGACGCGATCCCGCAAGGGGGAGCAAATCCCACAAAGCCGCGCTCAGTTCGGATCGGGGTCTGCAACCCGACCCCGTGAAGCCGGAGTCGCTAGTAATCGCAGATCAGCATTGCTGCGGTGAATACGTTCCCGGGCCTTGTACACACCGCCCGTCACACCACGAAAGTGGACAACACCCGAAGCCGGTGGCCCAACCCTTGTGGAGGGAGCCGTCGAAGGTGGGGTTCGCGATTGGGGTGAAGTCGTAACAAGGTAGCCGTACCGGAAGGTGCGGCTGGATCACCTCCTTTCTAAGGAGCCTTTGGCACTGCCGGAAGGGACCGGCGTCCGATCGGTCCCGAGCTCATCCGGCGAAGACTCCAGGTCGATGCACTGGCTACTCGTCCGGCGCCGTCGCGCCGGCCCGCTGGTACTCCCGCTTCGTGCGGGGTGGAACGCGGCCCGACCTTCGGTCCGGGCGAGCACACTGTTCAGCTCTGGGGGTGCGAGCCTCCGAGCTCCTTGAGAACTGCATAGCGAGCGCGAGCATCTACGAATCAAGTTAATAAGGGTTCACGGTGGATGCCTTGGCGCCAGGAGCCGATGAAGGACGCGTCAGGCTGCGAAAGGCTTCGGGGAGCCGCCGAGAGGGCTTTGATCCGAAGATGTCCGAATGGGGAAACCCGGCCGGGGTCATGCCCGGTCACCCTGGACTGAATACATAGGTCCAGTGGAGGGAACCGCCCGAAGTGAAACATCTCAGTAGGGCGAGGAAGGGAAAGCAACCGCGACACCCCTAGTAGCGGCGAGCGAACGGGGTTGAGCCTAAACCGGTCCGGTGTGATAGCCCGGCGGCGTTGCCGGGCCGGTGTTGTGGGACGAGCAGGTGGCCACGTCGGTGGTCACGCGGAGTTACAAAATCGACGTGTAGGCGAAGGCCATGGAAAGGGCCGCGACACGAGGTAATAGCCCTGTAGCCGAAACACGATCGATCTCCGAGCGATGTTCCCGAGTAGCACGGGACCCCTGAAATCCCGTGTGAATCTGGGGGGACCACCCCCTAAGGCTAAGCACTCCCTGGCGACCGATAGTGAACTAGTACCGTGAGGGAAAGGTGAAAAGCACCCCGGGAGGGGAGTGAAAGAGCACCTGAAACCGTGGACCTACAAGCTGTCGGAGCCTGTCCTGGGCAACCAGGGCGGGTGACGGCGTGCCTTTTGAAGAATGAGCCTGCGAGTTAGCGGTGTGCGGCAAGGTTAACCATCCTTGGGAAGCCGAAGCGAAAGCGAGTCTGAAACAGGCGTACAGTCGCACGCTCTAGACCCGAAGCCGGGTGATCTATCCATGGGCAGGTTGAAGCGAGGGTAAGACCTCGTGGAGGACCGAACCCACCAGTGTTGAAAAACTGGGGGATGACCTGTGGTTAGGGGTGAAAGACCAATCAAACCCGGTGATAGCTGGTTCTCCCCGAAATGCCTTTAGGGGCAGCCTCGGACGTTCAGCACCGGAGGTAGAGCACTGATTGGGATAGGGGCCCTACAAGGTTACCGAACTCAGTCAAACTCCGAATGCCGGTGC
>JBJTHT010000209.1:0-3815 GCA_046094605.1 Actinomycetota bacterium
CGGTAGCACTGCGCCCCGCGCGACTTCGGGTCGTAGACCGTGATGGGAACCCCGAAGCCCGGCGCCTCCGAGAGCCGCACGGTGCGCGGGATGATCGTGTCGTAGACGCGGTCCGGGAAGTACTTGCGCACCTCGTCGACGACCTGCTCGGAGAGCTTGGTGAGCGGGGCGATCATCGTCATGACGATGCCGGCCAGGCGCAGGTCGGGGTTCACGTTCTGCTGAACCAGGTTCACGTTGCGAAGGAGCTGGCTCAGGCCCTCGAGCGCGTAGTACTCGCACTGGATCGGCACGATCAGTTCCTTGGCTGCGGCCAGCGCGTTCACCGTGAGCAGGCCGAGTGACGGCGGGCAGTCGAAGAGGATGAAGTCGAAGCGTCCTTGTGTAAGAGGCACAATTGCCTTGCGCAGACGGAGTTCCCGGGAGAACGCGCTCACGAGCTCGATCTCCGCGCCGGCCAGGTCGATGGTCGACGGGATCGCGAAGAGGTTGGGAACCGGGGTGGCCACGATGGCCTCCTCGATCGGCGCGTCGGAGACGATGACCTCGTAGATCGTCGTCTCGCGGGCCTCGTGCTTGATGCCCATCCCCGAGGAGGCGTTCCCCTGCGGGTCGAGGTCGATGACGAGGGTGGAATGGCCCATCTCGGCCAGCGCGGCGCCCAGGCTGACGGAGGTCGTGCTCTTGCCCACGCCGCCCTTCTGGTTGACGACGGCGCAGACGCGCGTGGTGGGGGAAGGAGCCGTCACGACGCCGTGATGATAGCGAGCGGGCCGCCGCTTGTGAAGGGGGTGGGGGCGAGTTCTACCCGCGCGCCCGCGATCTCGGGCGGTTCCCCCTCCCCCGCGAAGTAGATCAGGCGACCGGCGGGGGCGAGGAGGGGCCGAGCGATGGCCCAGGTCTCGGGGGCCGATCGGAACGCCCGGGCGAGGCAGAGGTCGAACGGGCCGGGGAGGTCCTCGGCCCGGCCCAGATGGACCCGGACCGAGGGGAGCCCGAGCCGCTCGACGGCCAGCTCCAGGAACCCGGCCCGCCGCGCCCGGACCTCGGCGAGGGTCACCGTCAGGTGGGGGACCGCGATGGCGACGACCAGGCCGGGGAGGCCCCCGCCGGACCCCAGGTCGCAGGCGGTCCGGTCCCCCGGGCGGACCAGGGCGGCCGCCCGGAGGGAGTCCAGGACGTGGCGCTCGTGGATCCGGCCGGCGTCGCCGGGGGAGATCAGACCGAGGTCGACGGCCCGCTCCTCGAGGAGGTCCTCGAAGCCCGCCTCCCCGATCAGCGTCTCGATCCGGTCCGACACGGCTCTCCCCCGTGTTTCACGTGAAACGGCGCAGGCACGCGGAAGCCCGCGTGGGGCAGTGTACGGGGGGGTGCGGAGGAGTCGCGCCTAGAGGGCGCGGATGACCACGCGGCGGTCGGGACCCTCGCCGCGGGAGAAGCTCTCGACGCCCGAGACCTGGGCGACGACGTCGTGGATGACCTTCCGGTCGTAGGCGTTCATGGGCTCGAACTCCTCCTCGCCGCCCTCCTTGGCGATCCGGTAGGCGATCTCCCGGGCGTCGTCCTCGAGGCGGGAGCGCTGGCGCTTCCGGTAGTCCTCGATGTCCACGACGACGCGGGGGCGCTCGTCCATCCGGGAGGAGACGACGGCCCGGGTCAGTTCCTGGAGGGCATCCAGGGTGGCCCCGCCGCGGCCGATCAGGAGGGCCATGTCGTCCTCGGAGTCGGCCCCGACGCCGAAGAGGTCCACGTACATCGTGCCCCCCTCGAGGTTCGGCTCGATGTCGGCCTCGACCCCCATGAGGGAGAGGACCTCCTCGAGGAAGTCGGCCGCGATCTCGCCCTGTTCCTCGAGGACCTCGGGCGGAGGGAGCTCCGACGGGGTCGGCTTCAGGCGGACCTCGACGATGGCCGGCCGGGGCGAGAACCCGCCCTTGGGCTCCTGGAGGACGCGGACGATGACGTCCTGCTCGGAGGCGGCGCCGAGCTCCTCGAGGGCGGCCGCGACGGCCTCCTCGATGCTCCCGGCAGTCTGCTCAACGACGTCCTTCATCGTCACCCTTCTTCTTCGGCGGCCGGCCGTTCTCGCGGGCCTTCCGCTCCTCCTCGGCACGTTCCATCGCGCGCTCCATCATGCCCTTCTTCGAAGCCTTCTTCGCGCCCTGCTGCTTGAGGGTCTCGGCGGTGGGACGGTTCCGGAGCATGAAGTATTGCTGGCCGATCTGCCACAGGTTCGATGTGCTCCAGTAGAGCACGAGGCCGGCCGGGAAGAAGAACCCGAAGACGCCGAACATGATCGGCATGATCTTGAGCAGCGCCTGCTGCTGGTCCGACGCGGCGTTCTTCGGCGTCGCGGCCTGCATCTGCTTCTGCTGGTACCACGTCGTCGCGAACATCAGCGCGGCGAACAGGAAGTAGGGGATCCGGCTCGGCAAGCCCTCGCCGCAGTCGACCGGGTACGCGACGGGCTCACCCTCGGCGTCCTTGACGACCGGATCGCGCAGGAACGCGGTCCCCGTTCCGGCCTGGTTCGGCGCGCACAGCAGGTTCATCCCGAGGAACTGCGTCCCATCGGAGGCCGGCGCGACGCTCCCCGGACCCTCGGGCGGCAGCTGCACCTCGATCATCGTGCGGAGCGCGCTGCCCTCGGGCAGGTGCGGCGGGTGCTGCGGGTGGCGCAGCACCGAGTACATCGCGATGAGGATCGGGAACTGCAGGAGGACCGGCCAACACCCGGAGAACGGGTTCACGCCGTGTTCCTTGTAGAGGCGCATCGTCGCCTCGTTGAGCTTCACGCGGTCGCCCTTGAACTTGGTCTGCAGGCGCTTGATCTCCGGCTGGATGATCTGCATCGACTGCATCGATCGGATCTGTCGGATGCCGAGGGGGAGCAGCACGACGCGGATCACGACGGTCAACGCGATGATCGTGACGCCGTAGTTGCCGATCGCGCCGTAGAGCCACGCGACGAGCGCACCCACCGCGTCGAGCAACGATTGCCAGATCGCCAGACCGATCACCGCGCCGCCTCCTGTGTGACACCGTCATACATCTCGTGCCTGTGGGACGGGGGGACATGGTCCACGCCGCCGTCGGTGAACGGCCCGCACCGCGCGACCCTCCACATCGACATGAGGGTTCCCTTCGCGGCACCGTGGATGCGGATCGCGTCCTCGGCGTACACGGAACACGACGGATAGAAGCGGCACTGACCGCCGAGCAGACCGCCCAGCGTCACGCGGTACACGCGGATCAGCGCGATGAGCAGCACGCGCACGGGCGCGCCGAGCGTCCAGGCGAACCGGCGCAGGTCGTTCACGACCGCAGCCCCGCCCGCGTCAGGAGTTCCCGCATCTCGACCACCAGCTCCTGCGTCCCAGCGCCGCGGATCGCCTCGCGGGCCACCAACGCCACGTCGTTCCCCGGACGGACCTCCGGCGCGATCTCCCGCCACGCCGCACGGAGCACGCGCCGCGCACGGTTCCGGAGGACCGCACCTCCGACGCGCCGGCCCGCCACGAACGCGACGGTGCCTGCGCCGGACAGCGCGAACACTATCACCCGCGTTCCGTGCGTCGGGCGGCCGGTCGAGAGGATGCGGGCGACGTCGCGCCGCGCGGTCAGACCGAGAGCCGCGCGCGCTTCTTGGCGCGGCGGCGTGCGAGGACGGCCCGACCCGCGCGCGTACTCATACGCTCGCGGAACCCGTGGGTCTTCGACCGACGGCGGTTGTTGGGCTGGTAGGTCCTCTTCATGCGCGTTCCCTTCCCTGGGGACGGATTGCAGAGTATAGCGGAGCCCACCGGAACCGCCCC
>JBJTHT010000210.1:0-2321 GCA_046094605.1 Actinomycetota bacterium
GGCCAGGCGCCCGAGCGCACCGTCCTCGTGCAGACCGTCGAGGAGGCGCGCACGGTGGAGCTCCCCGAGGACGACGTGCTCCTCGTGCGCGGTCCCGCCGAGGGCGTGCCGCTCCTCAAGGAACTCACGGGCGGCGCCTCCACGCCGGAACCCGACGACGCCGACGCGCCCCCGCTCTCGGAGCTCGACCGCGCCGTCGACATCCTCGTGGAACTGAAGGACCTGTCGGAGGCAGCGGTGGGTCTCGCCTACTCCTCGCTCCTGTTCAACAACCGCGCGCTCGCCGCCGAGGTGGGCGCGCTCGAGGCCCGCAGCGACGCGCTCCAGGACGAACTGGAGTCGTGGGTGCTGCGCGCCGCACCCGAGGCGCGCGACCCCGACGAACTCCGCGGGCTGATCCGCCTGGCCGCCGCGAGCGAGTCGATGTGCGACGCGGCGCGCGTGATGACCTGGTACGTCGAGCACGAGGAACCCCTCCATCCCGTCGTGCAGCTCGCCCTCGAGGAGGCCGAGGAGACCAGCGCCGAGGCGATCGTGCAGCCCGGCTCCCCCGCCGACGGGCGCACGATCAAGGACCTGCGCATCGAGACCGAGACCGGGATGTTCGTCCTCGCGGTGCAGCGCGGGCCGCGCTGGAACTACCGGCCGCGCTCGGTGTTCGGGTTCGTCGCGGGCGACCGCATCATCGCCGTGGGCCCCGAGGACGGCGCCGAGGCGCTCGAGGAGCTCTGCGGCATGGAGCGCGTCGAGGTCGAGGCCGAGGCCTAGACCCGCACGTTCGAGAAGCGCAGGTGCTCCTGCGCGAGGCGGACCTCTTCCACCCGCGTCGCGCCGTGCGACGCGAGGAACGCGAGCATCCGGTCCACGAGCCACTCCGGCGCCGACGCGCCCGACGTGAGGCCGACGACGTCGGCGCCCTCCAGCCACGCGGGATCCACCTCGGTCTCGTCGTCCACGAGGTACGCCGGCGTCCCGAGTTCCCGGGAGACCTCCGCGAGGCGGTTGGAGTTCGAGGAGTTCTTGGAACCGATCACGAGCACGACGTCGGAGCGCGTCGCGACCTCCTTGATCGCGTCCTGGCGGTTCTGCGTCGCGTAGCAGATGTCGTCGCGCGGCGGCCCCTCCATCGTGGGGAACCGCTGCCGGAGCACCCCGACGATCGCGTTCGTCTCGTCCACCGAGAGCGTGGTCTGCGTGAGGAACGCGGGCCGCGCGCCCTCGGGGAGCTCCACCGTGCGCGCCTCCTCGACGGTCTGCACGAGGACGGTGCGCTCGGGCGCCTGGCCCGTGGTGCCGACGACCTCCTCGTGGCCGGCGTGGCCGATCAGCACGATCGTGCGGTCGTCGGCGGCGAAGCGGCGCGCCTCGAGGTGGACCTTCGTGACGAGCGGACAGGTCGCGTCGAGGACCGTCAGGTTCCGCGCGCGGGAGTTGGCGTAGACCTCGGGCGCCACGCCGTGCGCGGAGAGGACGACGACCGCGCCCTCGGGCACCTCGGTCTCCTCCTCGACGAAGATCGCGCCCTTGGACTCCAGGTCGCGCACGACGTGGAGGTTGTGGACGATCTGCTTGCGCACGTAGACCGGCGCGCCGTGGACGGCGAGCGCCTCCTCGACGGCCTCGACGGCGCGGTCGACGCCGGCGCAGTACCCGCGCGGGGCGGCGAGCAGGACCGTCGAGGGCATGGCCCCATCGTACGGGGGCGTCCCCGGGGTGACCGCTACCCTGCCCGCGTGGAGGAACTCGACGCCGTCATCGAGGCCTGGCGCACGCAGGACGCGCGCTTCGCGACGGTCCGCGGGTACCCGTGGGGCGAGGTCGTGGCCGACCCCCGGTTCCCGCGGCTCGTGGTCGCCAACTGCGCCAAGGTCCTCGCGCGGGAACCGGTCGATCCCGCCGCGGTCGTCGCCGCGACGCGCACCGACCTCGCGCACGCGCGGCGCCTCGCCGTCGTGATCCACCACCCCGACGACCAGCCCGACCTCGTCGTGGCGCTGAGCACCGAGGGGGGCGACCTGTTCTTCGACGACGTGTTCGTCGCGGGCGGCACGCCCGCGACGAACACGTCGCGCGTCGCGGAGGTGACCGACCACGACGAGGCGTTCTGGGCGGCGTTCCGCGAGACCGGCGCCCTCTTCGGCATCGTCCCGGACACGCTCGCGGAACTCGAGGTCGTGGAACGCGACGTCCTCCTGCCCGCGGGCAAGCGCTGGTTCGTCGTGCGGGGCGAGGACGGCACGATCGAGGCGATGGCCGCGCTCCTGCCCGGGCACGCGGCCGAGATCGACCACGTCGTCACGGCGCCGGCGGCGCGCGCCTCG
>JBJTHT010000211.1:0-12411 GCA_046094605.1 Actinomycetota bacterium
AGAAGTCGAAGGTCTCGCGCTCGTGCCAGTCCGCGGTGGGGAACCGCCCGACGACCGAGGGCACGTGCGGGTCGGCCTCCGGCACACCGACCTTCACGCGGAGCCGGTGGCGGTGCTCGATCGAGAGGAGCTCGTAGGCGACCCAGAAGCGCGGGTCCGACCCCGGCCAGTCGGTCGCCGTGATGTTGGAGAGGAACCCGAGGGAGAACGGGTCCGCGGCGAGGGTCTCGAGCACGCGCGAGAGGTCCTCGCGGGCGATCGTGAGGACCGCCTGGCCGCGGGCCACGATCGCGTCGGGATGGTCCGCGGCCAGCGCCGCGACGAGGTCCTCGGGGCTCACCGGAACGGCTCCTCGGTGCGCACCTTCTCGTGGAGCCGCAGGATCCCGTACATCAGCATCTCGGGCCGGGGCGGACAGCCCGGGACGTAGATGTCCACGGGCACGACGGTGTCGACGCCCTGCACGAGCGCGTAGTTCGTGAACATCCCGCCCGAGGAGGCGCACACGCCCATCGAGATGACCCACTTCGGCTCGGGCATCTGGTCGTAGATCGTCCGCAGGACCGGCGCCATCTTCTGCGAGAGGCGGCCGGCGACGATCATCAGGTCGGACTGGCGCGGCGAGGCGCGGAACAGTTCCATCCCCCACCGCGAGAGGTCGTAGGTCCCGGCGCCGGTCGACATCATCTCGATGGCGCAGCACGCGAGCCCGAACGTCACCGGCCACATCGACTGCTTGCGCGCCCACCCGACGGCGCGGTCGAGCGTCGTCAGCATGACCCCGCGACGGACTTCCTCCTCGATCTCCGCGTCGGTCTGGCCGGTCGCGAAGCCTTCGATGCGCTCAACGGGCACGGGCGTCCTCCCGGGTTCGGGCCGCGGCGCTCGGCGCGGTGCGGCGGGGTCGTTCCCAGTCGAGGCCGCCGGCGCGCCACACGTAGACGTAGGCGACGAAGACGAGGCCGATGAACACGAGCATCTCGACGAGCCCGAAGAGGCCGAGCTGACGGAACCCGACGGCCCACGGGAACAGGAAGATCGTCTCGATGTCGAAGATGATGAACAGCATCGCGACGACGTAGAACTTGACGCTGAACCGCTCACCCTTCGGCAGCCGTTCCGGTTCGATGCCGCACTCGTACGGCGCGAGCTTCGCGGGCGTCGGTCGGCTCGGACGCAGCAGCGACGACGCCGCCATCGAGGCGATCGCGAACACGGCCGCCAGTCCGGCCAGCAGCACGATCGGCAGGTAGTCCGCGAGCGGGGTCACTTGGTCGGCGCCAGTCGTTCGAGGGCGTAGATCAGCTTGTCCTGCAGGTCGCCCTTCGGTCCGTCGGTGAGGTTCCCCATGACGCGGAGGGCGAACCGCATCAGCCAGGCCTGCGGGAGGCCGTAGTCGGTGAGGAAGCGCATGATGCGCGGTTCCCCGATCAGCCGCACGAACTGGCGGCCCAGGAAGTAGTAGCGGCCGTACGCCTCGCGCAGGCGCGTCGGGTAGGCGTGCGCGAGGGCCGGGCGGTCGGTCGTCACGGCCTCGTGGAGGAGGTCCGCGGCGATCTCGCCGGTCTCCATCGCGTACGCGATGCCCTCGCCGTTCCAGGGGTTCACCGCGCCGGCCGCATCGCCGACGAGGAGGAGCCCCGGGACCGCGGTCGGCGAGCGGTTGAGCGAGGTCGGCAGCGGTCCGGAGAGCGTGGGGCCGACCGCGGTCTCCTCCGAGATCCCCCACTCCGGCGGCAGCATCCGCACGAACGCGTCGAAGACGCCGCGCGCGGAGACGCCGCTGAAGCCGCGGAAGGTGTCGAGCAGACCCGCGCCGAGGTTGATCGTGCCGTCGGCGACGGGGAACAGCCACCCGTAGCCGGGCATCTGCGCATCGCCGTCCCACAGGTCGAGCCACGACTCGAGCCACGGCCCCGGGTGGCGCTCGATGCGGTAGTAGCGGCGCGCGGCGATGCCGATCGGGCGGCCCTCGACGCGTCGCACGCCCGCCGGGACGGCGAAGCGCGACGCGGCGCCGTCGCTCGCGACGACGAAGCGCGCGCGCACGGTGCGCTCGACGTCGTCCTCGCCGCGCAGCGTCGCGCCCGCGACCCATCCCGCATCGTCGAAGACCGGCGCGACGGCCTCGGTGCGCTCGAGCAACCGCGCTCCGGCCTTCTCGGCGCGTCGCGCGAGCAGTTCGTCGAACTCGCCGCGGGGGCGCACGAGGCCGAAGGGCGGGAAGTCGGTGAGCGTCGGCCACCGCAGCTCGAGCGTCGAGCGGCGCGAGTAGATCCGCAGGCCGTCCACGCGCTCGAACCCCGGTTCGGTCACGTCCACGCCCATGCGCATCAGCGCGGCGACGGCGCGGGGGGTCAGGCCGTCCCCGCACACCTTCTCCCGCGGGAACGCGCTCTTTTCGACGAGCAGCACGTCGAGTCCGTGGCGGGCGAGGTGGTAGGCGGTCGTGGCGCCGCCGGGGCCAGCCCCGACGACGAGGACGTCCACCGATTCCATCTCGTCACCACCCGTTCCGGACACGCTTGTGAAAAGTTTCACAAGGATGCTAGCGGCACGCGCCCGAGGTGGCCAAGCCTAGCCCCCGGCGCCGAGCACGGGCAAGCGCTCAGCGGTGGTCCCAGGTGCGGACCTCGCCGGGCTCGACCCGGAGGAACCCGAGCCGCTCGATGCGCCCCGCCAGACGCTCGAACCCGTCCCCCTGCAGGAGCCCGCGGTACTTCTCGTGCCAGGCCGAGATGGGCCGGCGCATCGAGGGGTCCTCGGCTGGCAGCAGCACGGCGCGGCCCTCGCAGGAGAACCCCGCGAGGTCGGTCCACGACCGGCCGATCTCGGCGGAGAGGCCCACGCGCGGGTCGGCCTCGGCGTTGCGCCACGTGCGGCTGTCGCGGTCGCAGGCGACGTAGATGGCCTCGTCGGTCCACACGAACCAACGGGGCGCGACGTGCGGCGCGCCGTCGGCCCGCTGCCCTCGCTCGCCGTGGCCACCGTCGGGGCCGACGACGCGCCGCACGTCGTCCATCACGCCGCCATCCGGAGCATCGTCGCGACCGCGCGCAGGTCCGCCGCCACGTCGCCGGGGACCGAACCGAGTGCGGCACACGCGACGTCGATGCGCGAATCGACGTCGGTGGGATCCACGTCCGGCGCGGCATCGCCGTCGTGCAGGTCATCGCGGAGCTGGAACGCCTCGCCGAGCGCGCGCCCGTACGCGGCGAGCGACGCCTCCACCTCGGGCGTCGCGCCGGCGAGCGCCGCGCCGATCGCGAGCGGACCCTCGACGCTGTACGCGCCGGACTTGAGGCGCGCGACGCGGAGCGACGCCGCGAGCGATGCGCGGGACGACGGATCGAGGTCGAGGAACTGCCCCGCCGCGAGGGCGAGCACCATCGCGTCGTAGCGCGCGGTCGCGGCGGTGAGGCGCTCCGCGGGGAATCCCGAGGTCCGCAGGAGGTGCGCGGCGAGTTCCGCCGCGAGGTCGCCGACGAGGATCGCGACCGCGCGACCGCGGTCACCGCCCCCGAAGGCCGTCGTCGTGGTCGGTGCGCCACGGCGTTCGGCCGCATCGTCGATCACGTCGTCGTGGACGAGGGCGAAGGTGTGGAACAGCTCGAGCGACGCGGCGGCCCGCCAGATGGCGGGGGCCGCCGCGTCGCCACCGCCCGCGCGGTAGCCCAGCACGCAGAACCCCGGACGCAACCGCTTGCCGCCGGCGGCGACGAGCCGCGCCACCTCGTCGACGAGGACGGCGGCGTCGGGTTCGAGTGCCGCGAGGGCGGCACGGCGCTCCACGAGGACCTCGCGAAGGACCGCGTCGACGCGGTCGCGCACCGCCCCGAGGACGTCCACCGGGGGTCGCGACGCGGTCATCGTCCGGAGTATGGCAGCGCGCACGCAACGGCCCGCCGCCACGCCAGCCCGATACGATGCAGGCGATGTCCGGCGGCACCCCCTCCCGCGCCTTCGCCCGCCTCGCGGCGGCGACCGCGGCCACGACCGTCACCCTCTTCGGCGTCGGCGGCCTCGTCCGGGGCACCGGTTCCGGCCTCGGGTGCTCCACGTGGCCCAAGTGCGGCCCCGACCGATGGCTGCCCTACCCCAACGCCCAGTCGCTCATCGAGTACGCGCACCGCAGCGTCGCCGCCGTCGTCATCACCCTCGTCGCGATCCAGGCCATCGCGGCCTGGCGGTCGGCGCGCGCTCGACGCACGACCCTGGTCGCCTCGCTGCTCGCGGTGCCGCTCGTCCTGGCGCAGGCGGGACTCGGCGGGGTCGTCGTCCTCACGGATCTGAACCCGTGGTGGCTCACGTTCCACTTCGCCGTCGCGATGAGCCTCGTCGCGACGGTCGTCGTCGCCGCCGTGGACGCCTGGCGGCTCCACGTCGTCGACGACGACGTCGCCCCGCGCGGATTCGCCCGTCTGGCGGCGTGGACCGCGGGGACGACGTTCCTCCTGCTGCTCGTCGGCACGTACGTGCGCGCGACGGATTCGGGACTCGCCTTCTCGGACTGGCCCCTCATGGACGGCCGCCTCGTGCCGACCCTGGGTGGCGCGGCGACGGCGATGTTCCTCCACCGCGTCGTCGCCCTCGCGGCCTTCCTGCTCGTGCTGTGGACCTGCATCCGCGCGTGGATGGGCGAGCGCCCGCGCGTCCTCGCGGCGCTCTCGTGGACGGCGCTCACCCTGATGGTGGGCCAGGTCCTCGTGGGCGCCCTGCAGGTCGTCACGCGTCTCGCCGCCGGGACCGTCGCGCTCCACGTCGCGATGTCCGCGGCCATCTGGGCCGTGCTCGTCGCCCTCGCCGTGTGGGCGCGCGGCATGCGTGCCGCGCCGACCGAGGCGGCCGCCGCGCCCCTCGGCGACGCAGCATCGGCGCCGGGTGTCGCCGACCGCCTCATGGCCTACGTCCGCCTCACGAAGCCGCGCATCGTCGTGCTGCTGCTCATCACGACGGTCCCCGCGATGCTCCTCGCCGAGCGCGGGTGGCCCTCCCTCGGACTCATCCTGGCCACGCTCCTGGGCGGCGCCGGGTCCGCCGGTGCGGCCAACGCGATCAACTGCTACCTCGACCGCGACATCGACGAGGTGATGCGACGGACCCGGCGCCGCCCGCTCCCCCGCCACGAGCTCGCCCCGACGCGCGCGCTGGCGTTCGGCTACGTCCTGGCCGCGGTCTCGGCGCTGTTCCTCGCCGTGACCGTGAACGTGCTGGCCGCCGCGCTCTCGCTCTCCGCGGTCTTCTTCTACGTCTTCATCTACACCGCGTGGCTCAAGCGCACCTCGACGCAGAACATCGTCATCGGCGGTGCCGCGGGCGCCGTTCCGGCCCTCGTCGGATGGGCGGCGGTCCGGGGCGACGTGGGCCTGCCCGCCTGGATCCTCTTCGCGATCGTGTTCATGTGGACGCCGCCGCACTTCTGGGCGCTCGCGATGCGCTATCGCGACGACTACGCCGCCGCCGGCGTGCCGATGCTCCCCGTCGTGCGCGGCTCGCTCGCGACGCGGCGCCAGATCCTCGTGTACTCGGTGCTGCTCGTCGCGACCTCGCTCACGCTCGTGCCGGCCGCGCGCACCGGGCTGCTCTACCTCGTGCCGGCGGTCGTCCTCGGCGTCGTGTTCGTGGCCCGTGCGATCGCGCTCTGGCGCGACGAGACGACCGATCCGATGGACCTGTTCCGATTCTCGCTCGTGTATCTCGCCGCGCTCTTCGCGGCGGTCGCCCTCGACAGCGTCGTCGTCGTGGGCCGGATCGCCTGACCTACGCCGCGGCCCGGGCGATCAGATCCTCGAGCGTCGCTCGGTCGATCTCCCCCACGACCCGGAACCGGAGCGTCCCGTCGGGGCCTGCCACGTAGGTCGCGGGCAGGTACGGGACGCCGAAGCGGAACGCGAGCGTCCCCGACGGATCGGAGAGGCTCGGGTAGGAGACGCCGAACTCCTCGAGGTAGGCCGCCGCCGCCGCGTCGTCGTCGCGGTAGTTCACGCCGATGAACACCGGGCCGTCGACCGCCGCGGACGCCGCGACCGACTCGAGCATCGGCTGTTCGCGGCGGCACGGTCCGCACCAGGTGGCCCAGAAGTTCACGACGACGACGCGGCCCGCGAGCGAGGCGTCGTCGAAGGTGGCACCGCCGACCAGCGTCCCCGCGAGGTCCGGCAGGGGGCCGGAGGTCTCGATCGCCGAGCCGTCGGCGGACACCCCGCGCGAGCACGCGGTGGCGAGCAGGAGCGTGGCGAGCAGGAGCGCCCGGATGCCGGCGGCGCGGCGGTGCCGCACCTCAGGTGACGACGACGTCGCCCGCCATCGTCGGGTGCACGTCGCAGTGGAAGTAGTACGTGCCCGCAGGCAGCGGCGGGAGCTCGTAGTCGACCACCGTCGGCCCCGTGACGAGGTCCCCGCGGTAGAGCACGGTCGCGAGCGTGTCGTCGGCGAAGACCGCGATGTTGTGCGGCACGCCCGCGTCCTGGTTGTCCATCGTGATGATGGTCGCGGTGTTGGCCGCCAGTTCGAGCGTCGTGGCGTCGAACGCGAGCCCCCTCGCGATCACCGTCGGACCCTGCACCGCCTCGCCGCCGCCCTCCGCCGTCTCGATCGTCCCGATCATCTGCGGGTGCACGATGCAGCGGAACGAGAACGTCCCGGCGGGCAGCGCCGGCACCTCGTAGGTGATCTGGGCGGGTCCCGTGATGAGTTCCCCGGCGAACAGCGCGGAACCGGTGAAGTCGGGGTTGTCGAAGATCTCGACGTTGTGCGGGATGCCCGGGTCCTGGTTGTCGAACGCGATCAGGAAGGGCTCCTCCGCGGGCGCGGTCACCGCCGTCGTCGTGTAGGCGATCCCCTGCGCGACGATGGCCACGGTGACGGTCGGCCCCTCGCCGCCCCCCTCCTCGCCGCCCGGCGCGAGGAGGATCGCTGCGCCGCCCGCGAGCATCGCGATGCCGGTGATGGCGCCGACCATCGAGAGGAACGTCGTCCCGCGGATCACGGGGCGAGCGGCCACCGCGACCGCCCTGGCGACGGCGACCGCGGTCCTCCTCGTGGCGGTCGCGGTGGCCGCCGTGTGGCTCACCGCGAGCAGGATGCGGGAGAACCCGAACAGGACGAGACCGAGCACCACGAGGATGCCCACGGGGAGGAGGATCGGCAGCACGAGGCGGTCGCGGACGGGGCGGCTCACCGGGACGCCTCCGAGCGGATCTCGCGCTCGAGCCGGGCCATCGCGAGCGCATCCCAGCCGTCGCGCTCCTCGCGCGCGTGCCAGCGGAAGAAGATCGCCGCGATGTAGCCCCAGAGGATGAGGCCACCGACGAGCTTCATGGTGAGCCCGGCGACGAGCTGGTCCGTGAGCGCGGAGATGCCCCAGATGCGCGGGAACGTCCCGTAGACCGGGTACAGGAGCGAATGCCCGAAGGTGAGGAACGAGGCGGGGATCGTCGGCGCGAGCGACTGCAGGAACAGGTAGAGCATCTGCCCCGGGGGGGAGAGCGACGGGAGTTCGGGCAGCGTCGACATCACGGGCCACCACATCACGAGGGCCGAGAGCACGATGAGCACGTGCAGGCCGAAGTGCGTCGCCTCCGAACGCACCGACGCGTCCACGATCTCGGGCCAGTGCGTGAAGAGCAGCACGGCGTTGAAGGTGAGGAGCGCCACGAGGGGTCGCGTCCAGAACGCGAAGACCGCGCGGACGGGCCGGGGCCCGAGCGCGCGGCGCAGCATCCACGCCGGCATCCCCGCGATCAGCAGGGGCGGTGCGACGAGCGTGAAGAGCATGTGCTGGACCATGTGCATCGAGTAGAGGGAGCGCTCGGCGAGGTCGTGCATCGGCCAGTCGGCGCCGATCCACAGCACGGCCATCCCGGCGAGGAACAGACGCGCGCGGCGCCGCCAGTCCGGATCGGCCACGGGGTTGCGGGCCGCGTGGCGCCGGACCGCGGCGAGGTACCCGACGACGATGCCACCGAACAGGAACCACGTCGACACGTGCGCGTGCCAGGCGGGGAGCGTCATCACGCGCCCTTCGAGAACACGCCGAAGGAGAGCAGGACGATGACGTAGAGCGTCACGGCGCCGGCCAGGCCCATGACGAAGAACCGCGAATACGTCCGGCTGTCGAAGCGCAGGTGCATGAACCAGAGCACCACCAGCGCGAACTTGATGACGGCGAAGAGGAACAGCAGCGGGATGAGGAACGACCGCAGCGCGGGGATGTAGTAGATCGCGACCTCGGCGGCCGTGACGGCCGCGAGCACGATGGCGATGCGGATGTACTCCTTCGGGCTCGGGTGGTGGTCGCGCCGCGGCGTCCCGCCCACGGGGGTCGTGGCGTCGCTCACGGGCCGGTCGGGATCAGGTAGATGACGGTGAAGATGACGATCCACACCACGTCCACGAAGTGCCAGTAGAGCCCGACGAGCTCCACGGTCTCGACGGAGCCCTCCCCGAGGCCGCCGGCGAAGGAGATCCCGAAGACCGAGAGCAGCATGAGGATGCCGATCGCGACGTGGACGCCGTGGAACCCCGTGAGGACGAAGAACGTCGTCCCGAAGAGGTTCGTGCTGAGCGTGAGCCCCTCCTTCACGAAGGCGGTGAACTCGTAGACCTGGCCGCCGACGAACGTCGCCCCGAGCAGCGCCGTGGTGAGGAGCCACAGCCGCATCCGCGCCTGGTCGCCGCGCTGGATCGCGGCGAGGGCGAGCACCATCGTGAGCGAGCTCGCGAGCAGGACGAAGGACGACACCGACGTGTAGGGGATGTCGAAGACGTCGTTGGGGTACGGGCCGACGAGGCTCGATCCGCGGTAGAGCACGTACGTCGAGATGAGCGCGCCGAAGAGGAGACAGTCGGACGCGAGGAACAGCCACATCGCGAGCTTGCGATTCGGGAGCCCGGTCGAGGTCTCGTGTGCGGCGTCGCTCATCGCGGTTCCACGGACGGCTCGAGGACCCAGCCGTAGAGGCCCGCCGCGATCACGGCGAAGCCGACGATGGCGAGCCACCAGAGGTCGGCGAACACGAGCCCGTACCCGAAGGGCAGGAACCCGAGCGACGACACCAGCGGGTAGTACGACGGCGACGGCAGATGGATGTCGTGGCCGCCGTGCCCCGTCTGCCCGGATCCGCCCGCCGGGACCGGCACGACGACGCCGTCGGGCTTCTCGGCGTACTTGCGGTGCCAGAGCTCGTCGAGCGCGTGCACCGTCGGGATCTCGTCGAAGTTGTGGTCCGGCGGAGGCGACGAGGTCGCCCACTCGAGCGTGCGCGCGTCCCACGGATCGTCGGCCACGCCGCGGGGCTGGCGCATCGAGACCACGGCGTTCCAGAGGAACACGAGGATCGACGCGGCGATGACGAACGAACCCACCGTCGCCACGAGGTTCCAGAACTCGAGCCCGAGGGTCGCCGGGTACGACTGGATCCGGCGGGGCATCCCCTGCAGGCCGAGGACGTGGAACGGCGCGAACGTGAGGTTGAACCCGACGAGCATCGACCAGAAGTGGGCCTTGCCGATGCGCTCCGAGAGCATGCGTCCGAACACCTTGGGCCACCAGAAGTAGATGCCCGCGAACAGACCGAAGATCGCGCCGCCGAAGAGCACGTAGTGGAAGTGGGCGACGATGTAGTACGTGTCGGTCTGCTGGTAGTCGGCCGGCACGACGGCGTGCGTGACCCCGGAGAGCCCTCCGATCACGAACATGCCGACGAAGCCGAGCGAGAACAGCATCGGGGTCGTCAGCCGGACGTCGCCCTTCCAGAGGGTCCCGAGCCAGTTGAAGATCTTCACGCCCGTGGGGATCGCGATGATCATCGTGGAGACGCTGAACGCGGTGTTGGCGACGGGCCCGAGGCCGACCGCGAACATGTGATGCGCCCACACGCCGAAGCCGATGAAGCCGATCGCGATCCCGCTGAACACGACGAACTGGTAGCCGAAGAGCGGCTTGCGCGAGAAGACGGGGAGGATCTCCGACACGATGCCCATCGCGGGCAGGATGAGGATGTAGACCTCGGGGTGCCCGAACAGCCAGAAGAGGTGCTGCCAGAGCACGGGGTCGCCGCCCGCGGCGGGATCGAAGAAGTGGGTCCCGAAGCGACGGTCGAAGAGCATCTCGACCAGGCCGACGGTGATGATCGGGAGCGAGAAGGCCAGGAGCAGCTGGACGACGAGGCTCATCCAGACGAACACGGGCATCCGGAAGAGCGTCATGCCCGGCGCCCGCATGTTGAGGACCGTCACGGCGAGGTTGATCGCCGACACCGTCGAGGCGACACCGGCGATCAACAGACCCACCGCGTAGAAGGTCATGCCCGGTGAGGTGTCCACGGTGGAGTTCGGCGCGTAGCCGAACCAGCCCCCGTTCGGCGCGCCGCCGAGGACGAAGCTCGAGTAGATGAAGATGCCGCCCGCGAGCCACACCCAGAAGCTGAACGCGTTCAGTCGCGGGAACGCCACGTCGCGCGCGCCGATCATCAGCGGGAGCAGGTAATTGATGAACGCGGCCGAGAGCGGCATGACCACGAAGAACACCATCGTCACGCCGTGCATCGTGAAGATCTGGTTGTAAGTCGCCGGATCGAGGACCGCCTGGTCGGGACGGGCGAGCTGGACCCGGATCAGCAGGGCCTCGAGGCCGCCCACGAGGAAGAACACGAACGACGCGATGCCGTAGAGGATCCCGATCTTCTTGTGGTCCACGCTCGTGAACCAGCTCCAGAACCCGCGCGTCGCGGTGGGTCGCCGCATGAGGCGACGGAGCCCCCGGTCGGCGGTGGGAACGGTCACGCTTGCCATCGGTCCTCCCCTACTCGAGCGAGAGCATGTACGCGGTCAGGGCGTCGATCTCCTGCTGGGTGAGCCCGTAGTCGGGCATCCAGGAGCCCGCCTTGATCGCCGGCGGGTTATCGAGCCAGGCCTTCACGTTCGCCTCGGTCATGTCGAGGATGCATCCCGCGAAGCAGTCCCGACTCGCGAAGTGCGTGAGGTTGGGGCCGCCGTTGGCCACGAGCGGACGACCGTCCGCCGTCTCGAGTCCGTCGATCGCGTGGCATGCGATGCACTGGCCGTTCAGGAACAGCTGCGCGCCGGTCGCCGCGAGCGACCCGTCCACCGGGGAGACGGCGGCCATGCGCTGGCCCGCGAGCCACCGGTCGTAGTCGGCCTGCGAGTGCACGACGACCCGGAAGCGCATGTAGGCGTGCGAGAGGCCGCAGAACTCCTTGCACTGGCCCGAGAAGGTGCCGGTCTCCGAGGCCTCGATCAGCAGCGTGTTCGCGCGACCGGGGACGGCGTCCTGCGTCCCCGCGAGCTGCGGCACCCAGAACGAGTGGATCACATCGTTGCCCACGCCGGCGGGCTGGGGACCCTCGGCGCCGCCGGGCTGGCAGGGCGAGGGGACCGGGATCCCGCCGTAGCCGTTCCCCGCGCCGCACAGGGTGAGCAGCACGGTCGTGTCGACGGGGATGTGGAGCTCGTTGGCCGTGATGACACCCTCGCCCGGGTAGTCGAACTCCCACCAGAACTGGTGGGCGAGGACGTTCACCTGGAGGGCGTCCGGACCGGGATCGCGCTTGAGGTCGAAGATCGTCGCGACCGTCGGCACCGCGACGCCCGCGAGGATGAGCGCCGGCAGGATCGTCCACGCGATCTCCAGGCGCGGGTTCCCGTGGATCTGCGGCGGGATCGTGTCGCGGCCGGGCCGGTGGCGGAAGCGGATCGTGAAGGCGACGAGGGCCACCTCGACGATCACGAAGATGATCGCGGCGATCCAGAAGACCGGGATGAAGAGGTCGTGGAT
This sequence comes from Actinomycetota bacterium, assembly GCA_046094605.1. GTDB lineage: Bacteria > Actinomycetota > UBA4738 > UBA4738 > HRBIN12 > JBJTIF01. Next base: position 11,798 of record JBJTHT010000211.1, read on the forward strand.
GCTCTGGGCGTTCGGGCCCGCCGGCTGCAGCGAGTCCTGGGTCGCCGTGGACGAGCACGCGGCGAGCAGGAAGGTGGCGACGCCGAGGGAGGCGAGGCGCCGCACCGTCCGCATCGTCGACCTGCCCTCCGAACCCGCCGGGAACGCCCGGATGCTATCACCGGGCCTCGTTCCGTCCGTGCCTACGAGACCCCCGCGTACGAGTGCAACCCCACGATCCAGAGGTTGACCGCGTAGTACGTGATGAGGAGCGACAGGAATCCGACGAGCGCGATGACCGCCGCCCGACGACCCCGCCAGCCTGACGTGGTGCGCGCGTGGAGGTACCCGGCGAACACCGTCCAGGTGATGAACGACCACGTCTCCTTCGGGTCCCAGCCCCAGTAGCGACCCCACGCGCCCTCCGCCCAGATCGCCCCGGAGACGATGCCGAACGTCCACAGGGGGAAGGCGAACGAGAGGATGCGGTACGCGAGCGCGTCGAGCGCCGCCGCCGACGGCAGCGACCCGCGGCCCGCGCGCTCCGGCGCGAGACGCGCCGCGTCCACCTCGAAGTGCGGCGGCGCGTCCTCGACGCCGACCGAGCCGCCCATGATCGGCGCCGGGGTCGAGGA